>DASWZP010000001.1:0-10050 GCA_036404395.1 Bryobacteraceae bacterium
GCCGGCAATCGTCGAGATGCCTCGCCGGTACGCGTTCCGCTACGTCAAGCTGGAGATCGTCGATACCTCTCCGAATTACGCCGTGCGCATCGCGCAGATAAAAGCCACGGCGCTATCTTCCGCCGGGGCCGATCCGCCGCCCCTGCCGGAGAACGTGCCGGCGCTGTTGCGGCAGATCGACAAAGTCAGTGTCGCCACTTTGCGGGACTGCATGCAGACCGTGTTCGAGGACGGTCCCAAGCGCGACCGGCGTCTGTGGATTGGCGATCTTCGCCTACAGGCTTTGACGAATTACGCGACCTTCCGTAACAACGATCTCGTCAAGCGGTGTCTCTACCTGTTCGCCGCATTCCCGCGCGAGGACGGCCTGCTGCCCGCGTGTGTGTTCGAGGATCCCGAGCCGCATCGCGGGCACGAGTACATCATCGACTACGCCGCATTGTACGCAGCGGCGGTGCTGGACTACGCCAAAGCCACCGGCGATTGGAACACCGCCGGCGATCTGTGGCCCGCCGTGCGGAAGCAGATGGAGCTGCTCTCCGCCTATGTCGGATCCGATGGAGTTTTCGCCGCCCCGCCGCGCAGTTGGGTGTTCATCGACTGGAGCGACTCGCTCCATCGCGCTGCCGCGATGCATGGCGTCTTCGTGTTCTCGCTCCGTCGGGCGGCCGAACTCGCGCGCCGCTGCGGGGCGGAGAGCGATGCCGCCCAGTACGAGCGGTTGATCGCCCGCGTGACGGCCGCGGCGCGCAGCGTCTTCTACGATCCGTCGCGAAAAGTGTTTTTGAGCGGCCCCAAGCGCCAGGTCTCCTGGGCCTCGCAGGCGTGGATGACGCTGGCCGGCATCGCGACCAATGAGGAAGCCGCGCAAGCGTTTCGCGCCATAGCGGCCGAGACCGATGCGGTGCGCCCCGGAGCGCCGTATCTTTATCACTATGTCGCCGAAGCCATGTTGCAGTGCGGGCTGAAACAGGAAGCTCGACAATTGGTTGAAACATATTGGGGCGGCATGGTGAAGGCGGGCGCCGACACGTTCTGGGAGGTTTACGACCCGTCGAATGCCGATCTTTCGCCCTACGGCAGCACGCTGGTCAACAGCTACTGCCACGCGTGGAGTTGCACGCCGGCCTATCTGCTGCGCAGCCTCGATCTGGCCGGGTGAGCCGGGTTGTGTCCATTGTGGGGCCGGCGCTTCCGCATGCCAACCTTCGCGGCATGCCGGGCCGGGCATGCCCGGCCCCTACAGCCGATCGCCGGGCGCCGTAGGGGCGAGGCATGCCTCGCCCGCGGATCGCATATTTAGTGCTCGATGCGGAATATGCCGCGGAGCGGCAGGTCGCGCGAGGAACCGCCCACTTGCAACGTGTATTCGCCCGCCACCAGTTCCCAACTATTCTTGTCCTCATTGAAGATGGACAGATAGTGCGGGTCGAGAACGAGGGTCACCGACTTGGATTCGCCGGGATCGAGCGCGATCTTCTTGAATGCCACCAGGCGCTGGAAGGGTTCACCCGCGGCCTGCGGAAGCGTGGCGTACACTTCGGCGATCTCGGCGCCGGCTCGTTGGCCGGTGTTTTTCACGTCGAACGAAATCCCGGCCTGAGACACCTTCAAGCCTGAGTAGCTGTACGTGGTGTAAGAGAGTCCATAGCCGAACGGAAACAGCGGCTGTTTGTTTTTGGCGTCATACCATTTGTATCCGACCAGCAATCCCTCGTCGTATTCGATATCGAACCGCCTGGTATTGACCTTCCAGGGAGCGCCGGGGAACATAGGGACCTCTTCGCCCGGGCGCGGCGGAGGCTGCAACATCTCGACCGGGTGCGGCAGGTCCGCTTCCGATTTCGCGAAGGTGACGGGCAATTTGGCGGATGGGTTCACGTCGCCGAAGAGGATGCTCGAGATGGCTTCGGCGCCGCGAGTACCGGGATACCACGCTTCGAGCACCGCACTGACTTTGTCGATCCACGGCATGGTGACTGCGCCGCCGGATTCGATCACCACGATGGTGTGCGGATTGGCCGCGGCGACGGCGCCGACCAGGGCGTCCTGTTTGTCGGGAAGCGAGAGGCTCGGCACGTCGTCGCCTTCGCCGGTCGGCTGGTTGACGAACACGATCGCCACATCGGATGCTTTGGCAAGGGCCGCGGCCGCGTTCGCATTCGTACCCGGATCGTATGCGGCCTTGGCGCCCGGCGCTTTGGCGCGAATCGCCTTCAGCGGCGACGAGCGATGCCAGACCTGGCCGTCCGAAACGGCCCAGGGGATCGCGTTACCGCCGATGGGATCGACCTGTCCCGAGCCACCGCCGGAGAGCACACCTACGTCCGCGTGCGATCCGATGATGGCGATCGAGTGGATGTTCGATGCGGCCAGAGGCAACTGACCATTCGCGTTCTTCAGCAGAACGATGGTCTGTTCGGCGACGCGCTCGGCCACCTCGAGGCCATGAAACACATCGGGCACGCGGCGGTCCGGCGGGTTATCGAACAGCCCCACCGCAAACTCGCTGCGCAGGACCCGGTGAATCATGTTATCGAGACGCGACAGGGGAACCTCACCGCTCTCCACCGCTTTCTTGAGGGCGGCGCCGAAGTAATCGGCTTCCGGCATCTCGAGGTCCAACCCGGCGTTAGCCGCCTTAGCTGTGCTGTGCGTGGCGCCCCAGTCGGAGATCACGAAACCCTGGAAACCGAAGTCCTTCTTCAGAGCCTCGTTGAGTAGATAGTTGTTCTCGCAAGCGTAATCGCCGTTCACCAGGTTATAGGAGCACATCACCGCGCCAGCATTGGACCCCTTGAGGGCAATCTCGAAGCCGAGCAAATCGCTCTCGCGCATGGCCCGCTTGCCCACTTTCACATTGACGAAAGAGCGGCCGCTTTCCTGATCGTTCATGGCGTAGTGTTTGAGATCGCCGATGATGTGCTGCTCCTGGAGAGCCTTCATCTCGGCGCCCGTCAGCGTGCCGGCCAGAACCGGATCTTCGCCGTGATACTCGAAGTTGCGGCCGTTGCGCGGCTCGCGGGTGAGGTCCACACCGCCGCCAAGCGTCATGGTGTAACCCTGATCGCGCAACTCGCGGCCGACGAGAGATCCGTATTCGCGGGCCAGGTCGATATCCCAACTCGCAGCTTCCGCAATGGTGGACGGCAGCGGAGTGGAATAGCGGCCGAACACCGAGGAGTGCGTGACGCCCACCGTGGCGTCCGCCATCTGCATGTCGGGAATGCCGAGGCGCGGAATGCCCGCAATGAATCCGGCATTGCCCAGCGCTCTGAGCAACAACGTTTCGGGACCGCCCATCTCCCAGCCGTTGGCATGCAGCAGCGAAATCTTTTCGTCGAGCGTCAGCGCTTGGACGAGCAGGTCGGCTCGCTGATCGGGTGAAAGAGCCTTGTTCATCCAAGGGCCGGCGGGCTTCTGCGGAGGACGTCCAAATTGCGCCAGGACGGGCGCCACAGCGAGCGTCAGCGCCAGGGCGGCGATAGTAAGCCTGGACAGGCGGGGAAGAGTGTTGAGAAGTTTTGTCTTTGGCATCGGGGCCATCCTTGAACAACGTAGCAGGTATTCGGCGCGGGTTGCATGGCGCGTGGTTCTGCGAGGCTTCCGTTCGATCGCGGCGTGACCGGGTTGCGGTGTAATGAGTTCTGAGGCCTATGATCGAGATTAGGGCTATCGTTGATTGGCCGAGGTGCGAAATGGCGAAGAGAGTTCTTCCGCTGTCCAAGGTTTATGGCTTGATGGAGCCGGGGCCGGTGGTGTTGCTGACGACCGCTCGCAAAGGGCGGCCGAACATCATGACCCTGTCGTGGCACACCATGATGGAGTTCGAGCCGCCGCTGGTGGGTTGCGTGGTCAGCAACCGGAATTACACGTTCGGCATTTTGAAATCGACCAAAGAATGCGCGATCAACATCCCGACCGTGAAGTTGGCGGCAAAGGTGGTGGGCTGCGGGAATAGCTCGGGGGCGGACACCGATAAGTTCGCGGCGTTTCATCTCACGCCGGCGCCGGCACGGCGAGTCAAGGCGCCGCTGATCGAGGAATGCTACGCGAATCTCGAGTGCAAGGTGGCCGACACGAGGATGATTCGCAAGTATTGCTTTTTTGTCCTGGAAGTGGTTGCCGCGTGGATCGACCCCGCGGTGAAACTCCCGCGGACCATTCATCATCTCGGATTCGGCGCCTTCATGGTTGCCGGCCGGACGATTCAGTTGCCTTCCAAAATGAGGTAAGGGCGCACTGCGGATTTCCGGCAAAACCTGCCGGATTTTGGCCGGAAACAAAGCATTTAACCCTTGTTTTTCGGCAGATCTTGCCGGAAATTACTTCCGGCAGCGGGACCACGCCGCCGCACCGCGGATCGATTCAGATCCTTTAATGGAGCTAGACTCTTGTTGGCGCGTTTTTCAGGGCGCCGGCACGCTCGGGCGAGCTCGTGTGGGAGGTTGGTGTGAGCACAGCGACAACGACGGTTCCGTTGGCAGACCGCATTTCCCTCAAGGAGAAGATCGCATATTCCTTTGGAGACGCGGCTTCGAATTTTTATTGGAAGACCTTCGAGTCCTTCCTGATGTTCTTCTATACCGACGTCTTCGGCATTTCCGCCGCGGCCGTCGGCACCATGTTGCTGGTCACGCGCGTCGCCGATGCGGTGGCCGATCCGACGATGGGTGCTATCGCCGACCGGACCAAGACGCGCTGGGGCCATTTCCGGCCTTACGTCCTGTGGTTCGCCGTTCCGCTGGCTGTGGCGGGCGTGCTGACCTTCACCACCCCCCATATTGGCAGCGGCGCCAAGCTGGTCTATGCCTACATCACGTACTCTCTCCTGATGTTCCTGTACACGGCGGTGAACATTCCCTACACCGCTCTCATGGGTGTGATGACGCCGAACTCGCAGGAGCGCACCTCCATCTCCTCGATTCGTTTCTTTGGCGCCTTCACGGCCGGGGCGTTCGTGCAGTATTTTACAAGGTGGTTCGTCAAGTTCTTTGGCAACGGCAACGACGAGCGCGGCTGGCAGCTCACCATGGTGCTGTACGGCGTTCTGGCCGTCATCCTGCTGGTGCTCTGCTTTTCGATCACGCGCGAGCGCGTCGGGCCGCCGCCGCAGCAGCATTCCGACCTCAAGCGCGATCTGGGCGACCTGTTCGGCAGCCGGCCGTGGCTGGTGCTGGCCGGTGTTCTGTTGCTGGTTCTGGCGGCATTCGCCATCAAAGGTTCGGTCTCTATCTACTACTTCAAGTACTTCGTCGGGCGCGAGGACCTGGTAGGGGCGTTCCTGGTGTCGAACGGCCTGGCGTTTCTGGCAGCCGTCTCCATCACGTCGCGCATGGCGAAGTGGTTCGGCAAGAAGCCGCTGTTCATGTTTGCGATCGGTGTCGGAGGGCTGATCGTCGCGGGCTTCTGCCTGGCGGGGCCTTCCGACCTCTGGCTGATCTTCGCATTGCAGATCGTCTCCAGTTTTGTGATCGGGTTCAACTCGCCGCTGGTCTTCGCCATGTTCGCGGACACGGCCGATCATGCCGAATGGCGCACAGGCAGACGCACCACGGGACTGGTCTTCGCCTCGGCCATCTTCGCCACCAAGATCGGCGCGGCGATCGGCGGGCTAATGGCAGGCCTCATCCTGGCCTACTTCGGGTTCGTGGCCAACGTGGGGCAAACCGTCCACTCGATACACGGGATCATTCTCTGTATGAGCTGGATTCCATGCGCGCTGATGGTATTGGCGGCCGCCACCATGATGCTCTATCCGCTGGACGATCCGCTGATGGTGAAGATCGAAGGGGAGCTGAAAGCGCGGCGGGGAGAGGTGGAGGCATGAAGAGGGCGTTGATTTGCATACTCGCCCTGGCGTCTTCGGCGCTGGCGGCGGATCTGACGGTGCAGAAATGGCAAGGCAATGGTATCGACTACTCCGGCTATCGCGCGGGCCAGAACCCGCAACTGAACAAGTTCCCGACCCAGGCGCAGATTCTCGAAGACCTCAAGATTCTGGAGAGGAACTGGACGCTTATACGCCTCTACGGAGGGGATCGGCATTCGCAGGACGTGCTGGAGGTGATCCGGCGCGAGAAGCTCGGGCTCAAGGTGCTGCTCGGCATCTGGCTGGACGGCAGGCCCGGCCACGAAGCCGAGAGCGCGCAGCAGACGGCGACGGGAATCCGCCTGGCTAATGAGTATAAGGACATCGTGCTGGCGGTCGCCGTGGGCAATGAGATTCTGGTCACCTGGTCCGATCACAAGCTGACCGAGGAGAAAGCGCTCGAGTACGTTGCGCAGGTCAAGAAAGCGGTGAGCTGCCCGGTGACGGTCGCCGACGACTATCTGTACTGGCGGCAGCCGGACGCGAAGCTGGCGAGCGCCGTGGATTTCATCGTCATGCACACGTATCCCATGTGGGGACACGAGGACATCGACACCGCCATGCCTTCCACCATCAAGAACTATGAGAGCGTGCGCAAGGCGCATCCGGGGAAGACCATCGTGCTCGGCGAGGCGGGCTGGGCTTCCTACACGGTCGGCAACCAGCATGCCCCGCGGGCCGGCGATGAAAAGAAGCAGAAGCGTTACTACGAGGAGCTGACCGCGTGGGCGAAGGCCAACGACGTGACGCTCTTCTGGTTCGAAGCGTTTGACGAGCCCTGGAAAGGAAGTGGGACGGAGGGCCACTGGGGACTGTTCTCCGAGGGACGCAAAGCCAAGCTGGCGATGCAGACGTTG
This sequence comes from Bryobacteraceae bacterium, assembly GCA_036404395.1. Lineage (GTDB taxonomy): Bacteria > Acidobacteriota > Terriglobia > Bryobacterales > Bryobacteraceae > Bog-375. Next base: position 6,730 of record DASWZP010000001.1, read on the forward strand.
TATCCCGAGCTGATGCCGGTCGGGCCGACCTCGCCGGGCTACGATGCGCCGGCGGTCCCTTCGGTCAAGGAGAAGCAGTGAGCGTGCGCGATACAAATAGCGAAGCTGTTTTGGGATTTGTGGGCAAGCTGAAGCATGCCCTACCAGTGGAGGGCGGGGCCATCGAGATTGGCGGTGAGCGTTTCTATCGCATCGTCAACTACGATGCGATGGCGCCGTTCCTGATGAGCCTGGTCAGCGATTCGGATCATTGGATTTTCGTCTCGAGCACCGGCGCGCTGACCGCCGGCCGCAGGGATCCCGACCACGCGCTGTTTCCTTATTACACCGACGATCGCATTCATGACAGCCAGGACCAAACCGGCGGCAAGACCATTCTGCTGGTGGCGCGCGGCGGGCGCACGGCAATGTGGGAGCCATTCTCGCAGCGGTACGAGGGGCTGTACCGCATCACCCGCAGCCTGGCGAAGAGCGTGTACAGCAACAAGATTTTCTTCGAGGAAGTCAATCACTCGCTCGGGCTGTCCTTTTCCTGCGCGTGGATGACGAGCGACCGTTTCGGCTTCGTGCGGCGCGCGACGCTGGTGAACCAGGGCGCGGAGGAGGTCGAAATCGATCTGCTGGACGGCATCCAGAATCTTCTGCCGCACGGCCTCACGCGGCGGTTCCAGATGGAATACTCGACGCTGGCGGACGGCTACAAGGAGAACGAACTCGAGCCCGAAACGGGACTCGGCCTCTTCAAGCTCAGCTCGGTCCCAGCCGACCGGCCCGAGCCCAATGAGGCGCTGCGCGCGACTACGGTCTGGTCGGAAGGCATCGAGCCGGCGCGGAGGCTGCTATCGGCGGCGCAGCTCGATCGCTTCCGGCGCGGGGAGGGGGTGGACGAGGAAACGCTGATCCGCGGCCGCCGCGGCGCGTATTTCGTCAACACACGGGTTACGCTTGCGGCAGGAGAGCGCAAAGAGTGGCGGCTGGTGGCGGAGGTGGATCAGGACGCGGCGGGGGTGGCGAATCTGGTGCGGGCGCTCAGGGCTGAAACGGCCGCCGTGGCGCGGGCCGCCAGGCCTGCAGAGCCGAGAGTCGTCTCGGCTTTTCTTCCGGCGCGATTCTCAACCGAGCCGATACGCTCTCAACTTGACGAAGACATCGAACGCGGCACGCGCAACCTGGTTCGAATCGTGGCTGGGGCCGACGGTCTTCAGCTTACCGGCGACGATCTCAGCTCGGACCGGCATTTCTCGAACGCTTTGTTTAACACCATGCGCGGCGGAATCCCGGATCGCGGGTACGTGATATCCCGCTCCGATTTCAGGGCGTTCCTCGGCAAGGCCAACCGCGCGGTCGCCGAGCGGCAGGCGGCTTTCCTCGATGCACTCGACGAGACGCTGCTGCACAGCCGGCTGCTCGAACTGGCGCGCGAGCAGGACGACCCGGATTTGGAGCGGCTGGCGCACGAGTATCTGCCGCTGACGTTCAGCCGGCGTCACGGCGATCCCAGCCGGCCGTGGAACATCTTCTCGATCGAGGTGAAGAGCGAGCACGGCGAGCGAATCCTCAACTACCAGGGCAACTGGCGTGACATTTTCCAGAACTGGGAGGCGCTGGCGCTCTCATTTCCCGGTTACGTCGAGAGCATGATCTTCAAGTTCGCCGGCGCCTCGACTGCCGATGGCTACAACCCGTACCGCATCATGCGCGACGGCTTCGACTGGGAGGTGCTGGACCCGCACGACGCATGGTCTTACATCGGCTATTGGGGCGACCACCAGGTGGTCTACCTGTTGAAGCTGCTGGAGGTTTCGGCGCGCTACCATCCCGGCGCCGTGGCGCGGCTGCTGACGCGGCGCGTTTTCACTTACGCGAATGTTCCGTATCGCATCAAGCCGTATGGCGCGATGCTGGAAGATCCGCGCAACACGATCGATTTCGATGCCGCTCTCGACCGCGAGATTCGCCAGCGGGCGGAAGCCATGGGCGCGGATGGCAAGGCTCTGGCGGGCGCGGATGGCGCGCCGTACCGCGTGAACCTGGCGGAGAAGTTGCTGGTGCTGGTGTTGGCCCGGCTGTTCAACTACATCCCCGAGGCCGGCCTGTGGATGAACACGCAGCGGCCGGAGTGGAATGACGCCAACAACGCGCTGGTGGGCGGGGGCGTGTCGATGGTGACGCTGTGCTTCCTGCGGCGGTTTCTGTCGTTCTGCCGGGGTGTTTTTGATGCAGCCGGTACGCCAGCGATCGAAGTTTCGGCGGAAGTCGCGGAAGCTTTCCGCCGTGTGGCGGAAGCGCTGGAGCGGCACGCGGGCCTGCTCGGCGGGCCGATCTCGGATCGGGACCGCAAGCGAGTTCTTGACGACCTGGGCAGCGTAGGGAGCGACTACAGGGCCGGGCTCTACGCGCGCGGGTTTTCCGGCCGGCAGACGGCGCTCGGCGTCGCGGAGATTGACGCCTTCTGCGAGGTGGCGCTGCGGCACATCGACCACTCGATTCGCGCCAACCGGCGGGCGGATGGCCTCTATCATGCTTACAACCTGATGAAGGTGGTTCCGGGGACAGACCGCTCTGTCCACGCGGCGCAAGAGCGGCGCCTTGGGACAGAGAGGTCAGTCCCCGCGGGCGACGGGATCGTGATTCGCCGCCTCTACGAGATGCTGGAAGGGCAGATGGCGGTGCTGAGCTCGGGCGCGCTCGGTGCGCGGGAATCGGTATTGCTGCTTGACGCGCTGCGCAACAGTTCGCTTTACCGCGCCGACCAGAACAGCTACGTGCTGTATCCGGACCGCAAGCTGCCGGGCTTTTTCGAGAAGAACAACATCCCGGCCTCGGCCATCGCGCAATCGAAGACGCTGGCCGCGATGATCGAACGGGATGACCGCCGGATCGTGATTCAGGATTCGAACGGCGTGGCTCATTTCAACGCGTCGTTCCGGAATTCAGGGCTGTTGAAAGAGGCGCTGGCCGGCCTCAACCTGCCGGATGACGAGAGCGCGCGGATCCTCGCGTTGTATGAAGACGTGTTCGATCACCAATCATTCACCGGCCGCTCGGGTACGTTCTATAAATACGAGGGGCTCGGCTGCATCTACTGGCACATGGTTTCGAAGCTGCTGTTGGCGGTCGAGGAAGTGCTGGACCGGGCCGGGTGCGCGGGCGAGGATGCCGAAGTAATCGAGCGCCTGCGAAGCCACTACCACGAAATCCGCGAAGGCATCGGCGTCCACAAACCGCCGGAGCTATACGGCGCGATTCCGACCGATCCTTACTCCCACACGCCCGGTTTTGCGGGCGTGCAGCAGCCCGGCATGACCGGCCAGGTGAAGG
>DASWZP010000002.1:0-8183 GCA_036404395.1 Bryobacteraceae bacterium
TCGCCGCCAGGGACGCAGCATCGGACTCATCTGGCTGGACGCGCACGCCGACATGAACACGCCCGGCTCCAGCCCCAGCGGTAATGTGCACGGGATGCCGCTGGCGGCGATCCTGGGCCGCGGCGCGCCGGAGCTGGTGGACCTGTTCGGCTTCCATCCCAAGGTCAGCCCCGCCCACGCGGCGATCGTGGGCCTGCGCGATGTGGATCAAATGGAGCGGTCCAACGTGCGCGATTCCGGCGTGCGGGCCTTCACCATGCGCGATATCGACGAACGCGGCCTGCGCGCGGTGATGGAAGAAGCGATTCGCGCGGCCACCGACGCGACCGATGGGTTCCACCTTTCGCTCGACATGGATTTCGTCGATCCCAAGGACGCGCCCGGAGTGGGCACGCCGGTGCGCGGCGGCGCCACCTACCGGGAAGCGCATTTGGCAATGGAAATGATCTGTGATTCGGGGAAGATGGTTTCCATGGAAGTGGTGGAAGTGAATCCGGTGATCGACGAATCCAACCGCACGGCCGATCTGGCGGTTGAGCTCATCATGTCGGGAATGGGAAAACGCATCCTATGAAGCTGCGAGTAGCGGTCGTATACGGCGGCCGCAGCGGGGAACACGAGGTATCGGTGCGCTCGGCGCGCGCCATCATCGACGCCCTCGATCGGGATAAGTACGAGGTTCTGGAATACTTTATCGACAAGCAGGGCAAGTGGTCGCCGCGGCCGATCCTGCCCGAGCCGGAAGCGCAGCCGGAAATCGACGTGGTGTTCCCGGTGCTGCACGGAACTTTCGGCGAGGATGGCACGGTGCAGGGGCTGCTGGAACTGGCCGGCCTGGCGTACGTGGGCGCCGGCGTGCTCGGCTCCGCCGTTTCCATGGACAAGGAGATGACCAAACGTGTCTCGATGGAACGGATGTTGCCGGTTGTCGACTTTGTAGCCCTGCCGCGCGGGACGGCCAACGTGGTGGAAGCCTGCGCCGCCCTGCCGTTCCCGGTTTTTGTAAAGCCGGCCAACCTGGGCTCGTCGGTGGGGATTTCCAAGGCGCACAACGCGCGCGAGCTGGAGGCGGCGTTCGCGCTGGCGGCGGAGTTCGACCGCAAGGTGATCGTCGAGCGCGGCATCGTGGGCCGGGAGCTGGAATGCGCCGTGCTCGGTAACGAGTCGCCGGCGGCTTCCCTGCCCTGCGAAATTCTGCCCTCGCGCGAATTCTACGATTACGACGACAAGTACACTTTGAACCTGGCCCAGGCCCAAGTACCGGCCGATCTGCCGCCACAGACCACCGCCGAGTTGCGGCGGCTGGCGGTGGAATGCTTCCGCGCGGTGGAATGCGAAGGCATGGCGCGGGTGGATTTCCTGCTCGAGAATTCCACCGGCAAGCTGTACATCAACGAGATCAACACCATCCCCGGCTTCACCTCCATCAGCATGTACCCGAAAATGTGGGAGCACAGCGGCTTGCCGTTTCCGGCGCTGCTCGACCGGCTAATCGAACTAGCACTCGACCGCGAGCGGCAGCGAAAGGCCACGCGCTTCACGCGATAGAATACCCATAGGGGCAAGTTTCATGGCAGGCCTTCCCGCAATCCGGATCCATTGATGGTTCGTCTCACCGCAGCTTTCTTCGCGGCCGTCCTGACGCTGAGTGCCGCGGACGACCTGGATTCCGAGATCAAGACTCTCATTTCCGTTTACGCATCGGCGGAAGCGAACGCCGCCGATCCGATAGCTTCGGAACAGGCTTTTTATCAGGGCGCCATCCCCGGCCTGCTGCGCGTGCTCGATCCGCATTCGGTCTTCTTCGATCCCAGCCAGTTCGACCAGCTCAGGAAAATGGAGCAATCCACGCAGAAGGGGTTCGGCAGCGTGGTGTCGATCCTTCCCGGACGGGTGATTGTGCTGCAAACGCTGGCGGGCACGCCGTCGGCCAAGGCGGGGCTGTCGCCGGGAGATGAAATCCTGGCGGTGAACGGCTACGTGATCGCGCAGTTGGATCTGGACCAGTTGGCCGAACTGCTGGCCGAATCGCGCCAGCGGCCGGCGCGGCTGGCGGTTCGCAAGCCCGGTTCGACGCACATCCTCGACCTCACTCTAATTCCGGCCGAGATGGAAACGCCCAGCGTGGAGCGGGCGTTCCTGCTGGGCGTGGGCGTGGGATATATTCGCGTCTCCAGCTTCGACGACCACACCGTACAGGGGCTGAAGGAGGCCATCGAGAAGCTCGGCGGCGACCGCCTGACCGGCCTGGTGCTGGATCTTCGCAACAATCTCGGAGGGCTGGTGACGGCGGCGCTGGAGACCGCGTCGCTGTTCCTGCGGCCCGGCCAGACCATCCTCACGGTGCGCGGGCGGCACGCGCCGGAAAAGGCGGAGAACGTGCCCGCCAGCGCCAAGCCCTACGGTTTCAAGCTGGCAATTTTGATCAACGGCAAGACCGCCAGCGCCTCGGAGATCGTCACAGGGGCCTTGCAGGACCACGACCGCGCCACCGTGCTGGGCGAACCCAGCTTCGGCAAGGGGCTGGTGCAGACCGTCTTTCCGTTGAGCCAGGGCACTGGCCTCGCGCTGACCACGGCACTCTATTACACGCCCAGCGGCCGGTCGATCCAGAAGCCGCTCGATGCGGCGCAGTTTGAGTTGGCCGCCACCACCTCGCATCCCAACCAGGCCAAAGAATTCCACACCGATGGCGGCCGCGTGGTTACCGGCGGCGGCGGCATCCGGCCGGATATCGCCGTGGAACCGCCGCCGATGAACCGCTTGCGGGCGGCGCTCGAAGCCAGCGGATCGTTCACCACTTTCGCCACCGAGTATCTCCGCGGCCACAAGCTAAGCCAGGATTTTGCCGTGACTCCGGAATTGATGGACCAGTTTCAGGTGTTCCTGGCCGCGCGCAACATCGAACCCGGTGTGACGGAATGGTCGCAAGAGCGCGATTTCGTGGCCAATCGCCTCAAAACGGAAATCTTCAACCAGGCTTTCGGCGTCGAGAAAGGCGATGAAGTGGACGCCGAGCGCGACCCGGCCATCCAGCAGGCGCGCGCCGTGGTGGAATCCCGGTAACGCCGGCGGTCTTTGCCGCCGGTGTTTTTCGCGGCGCTCAAGAGGCAAGACACCGGCGGCAAGACCACCGGCGTTACCGAAAAAGCCACGCGCCGCGCCCGCAAAACCGGGTACACTGCTAGGGAGTGCGGCCTTGATCAACGGAAAACGCATCGCCGTCGTTTTGCCGGCTTACAACGCCGAGATGACGTTGGAAGCCACCGTGCGGGAACTGCCCGAGATCGTGGACGACCGCATCCTGGTGGACGATCATTCGCGCGATTCCACCGCCGAGGTGGCGCGGCGCCTGGGCCTCACCGTCGAAGTCCATCCCAAGAATCGCGGCTATGGCGGCAATCAGAAGACCTGCTACCGCATCGCGCTCGAGCGCGGCGCCGACGTGGTGGTGATGCTGCACCCCGATTACCAGTACAACCCGCTGCTGGTGACGCCAATCGCGACCATGATCGCTTATGGCGTTTACGATGTCGCGCTCGGGTCGCGCATCCTGGGCGGCGGCGCGCTGCGCGGGGGGATGCCGCGCTATAAGTACGTGGCCAACCGGTTTCTCACCGCGGCGCAGAACCTGCTGACGGGGGCCAAGCTCTCCGAATATCACACCGGGTTTCGCGCCTTCAGCCGCCAGTTGCTCGAAGCGCTGCCGCTCGAACGCAATTCGGACGATTTCGTTTTCGACAACCAGATGCTGGCGCAGGCGGTGCTGATCGGAGCGCGCATCGGCGAGATCTCCTGCCCCACGCGCTATTTCGCCGAGGCCTCCTCCATCAACTTCCGCCGTAGCGCGGTGTATGGGCTCGGCGTTCTGGGCACATCGCTCGAATTGGCGATGGCGCGGCACGGCATTTACCGCGCGCGAGTTTTTCAGTTCCCCCCGAATTCGTTTGCCGCCAAGGCTGACGTCGTCGTGCTCGCGCATCCGCAATAAGCGCACGCCGCAAGGACAAGACATGAGCCAACCCACCGCCGTCAAGCAGCCGGAACAGCAATTCGTGCAAGGCCTCGGTCTGTTCGATTCCACGCTCGTGGTGATCGCGGTGATGATCGGCTCGGGCATCTTCATCGTCTCCGCCGACATGTCGCGCCTCATCGGCAGCCCCGGCTGGATGCTGATGGCGTGGGTGCTCACCGGCCTGCTGACGGTGGCGGCGGCGCTTTCCTATGGCGAGCTGGCAGCCATGATGCCGCAGGCGGGCGGCATGTACATCTACTTGCGCGAGGCCTTTTCGCCGGTATGTGGTTTTCTTTACGGATGGACCTTTTTCACCGTGATTCAGACCGGAACCATCGCGGCAGTGGCCGTGGCGTTCGCGCGTTTCTCTTCCATCGTGCTGCCGGCAGTTGCCGAGGACCATTATCTAATCCGGCCGATTCACGTTTCCTCGGGCTACGCGTTTTCGCTTTCGACGGCGCAGGCGGTGGCGATCGGCGTCATCGCGCTGCTCACCTGGACCAACACGCGCGGTCTGGCATACGGCAAAATTGTCCAGACCATCTTCACTTCGGCCAAAACGCTGGCGCTGGGCGCGCTGATCGTGGTGGGCCTCGTCTTGGGGTGGAACGCGGCCGCGGTGCATACGAACTTCACGCACGCGTTCCGCCTCGGCGCGTTCGATCCGGCGCTGGGCGTGCCTGCGGCGAGCATCTTCGGCCTGGTGGTGGCAATTTGCGTGGCGCAATCGGGGTCGATGTTCGCGGCCGATGCCTGGCACGACATCACCATGGTGGCGGGCGAGGTGCGCAATCCCAAACGTAATATTCCGCTGGCCCTGGCGCTGGGATGTTCGGCGGTGGTGGGGCTATATCTGCTGGTCAACCTGGCTTACCTGGCGGTGCTTTCGTTTCCCGAAATTCAGCACGCACCCACCGACCGCGTCGCCACCGCCATGCTCGAAAAACTCTTCCCCGGCTACGGCCCGGTGCTGATGGCGGCAGCCATCATGGTCGCCACCTTTGGCTGCGTCAACAGCCTGGTGCTGGCGGGCGCGCGCGGATATTACGCGATGGCCAAGGACGGCTTGTTCTTCGCGCCGGCCGGCGTGCTGAACCGTGCCCACGTGCCGGCCTGGGGCCTGGTGGCGCAAGGTATCTGGTCGGCCGTGCTGGTGCTGCCGCGTACTTACAACCCGGTTACTCAGCACTATGGAAACCTATACAGCAACTTACTCGACTGGGTGATCTCGGCGGCGCTGCTGTTCTACATTCTGACCATCGCGGCGGTGTTCCGCCTGCGGCACACGCGGCCGAACGCCGAGCGCCCTTACCGCGTGTGGGGCTATCCGGTGCTTCCGGCGGCGTACATCTTGGGCGCGTCCGTGGTTTTGCTGATCCTCTTCGCGTACCGTCCGGCAACCACCTGGCCCGGAATGGTGATCGTCATCACCGGCGGTTTGGTTTACGGGCTATTGAAGTTCGCTCGCAGGGCGGAACGGGCGGGTTGACAGGCGAAACTACGCCGCCGACGTTGCAGCAGCGGTCAGCTCAAGAAAGGACGTCTGTGAGTCTGCTCACGCCGCCGTGACAGAAACCCGCCCTGGCCGCCGGGCCCGTGGCCTGTTGCGGATGACGATCTCAACGTCCTGGTTGAGGGACGTGAGCAAGCGCATCAAGCGCTCCACGGAGAAGCCCTCCAGACGATATTTCGAAAGCGCCGAGACTTTCGGCTGGTTGATGCCCAACAGTTCCGCTGCCTTTTCCTGCGTGAACCCGCGTCGGTGCAGGACTTCATTGATCGCCATAGCCAGACGGACCTTGGTCTGCCGTTCACCGGCGTCCGCAAAGCCGAGGTCGGCGAATACATTCCCCGAACTCCGCACAACTCTTCCACTACGTTCAGTGCTAGATGCTGCCATATCGGTCCTCATAATCCTGCTGGGCCTGTCTTAGGCGCTGTGAAACGAGTCCCACGTCAAGCCTCGATGTCTGAATGCCCTTGCGCGACTTCTTCTGAAAACAATTCAACACGTAAACGGCCAAGCGAAAACGAACTGTGTAGACGGCGCGATACGTGTTTCCGTCGTGGTCTTCCACAATCTCCAGTACGCCCGTACCCGTTCCTTTCCACGGCTTCGCCGCCGGGTGCTTCCCACCGAATTGAGCGACGCTGAGTGCAGTGCCAATTCCGTCCTTGACCGCCTCGGGAAACTTGAGCAAGTCTCGTTTCGCGGAGCCGACCCAATACAGCGGCCGCTCGCCGTGAACCGGCCTGCGCATTCAGAGTGTCATCCCAGTTTTAGGATATCACGAACGAGGCACAGGAAGAAATCGGGCAGCCGGCAAACGCGCCCGCCCCGCTGTCCTACCGCTCTTCCAGCGCCCCGCTCGAGAGCACCTGGAAACCGCGCTCTTGCAGGCGCGCTATGGCGGCATCGGGTTGATCGAAGCGGAAAATCAGCACCGCCTTTTCGCCGCGCACGAAGGGGAACGCGTACATGTACTCGATGTTGATCGCGGTGCCGATAAAGGCTTCGAGAACATCGGCCAGCCCGCCGGGACGGTCCGGCACCTCGACGGCCAGCACCTCGGTGACCTTCACCACCGAGCCCGATTGCTCGAGCAGATCCTTGGCCCGCCGCCAGTCCGAGACGATCATGCGAAGGATGCCAAAGCGCTCGGTATCGGCCAGCGCCAGCGCGCGGATATCAATGCCTTCCTTGGCCAGCAGGCGGCAAGGCGCGATCACGTGGCCCGGCTTGTTTTCGGAAAAGATGGAAAGCTGGTGGAGTTTCATGCCTGCACCGTTCGCCGGTCGATCACGCGCCGGGCCTTTCCTTCGCTGCGTTGAATGGTGAGAGGTTCGACCAGCGTCACCTGCGCGCGGATCCCCAGCACGTGCTCGAGCGAGTCCGAAATCCGCTGGTTCAGCCGTTCGAGCACGCCGATCTGGTCGCTGAACGTCTCCGGCGTCACTTCCACCTGGACCTCGATCTGATCCAGTCCGTGCTCGCAGGTGAGGATGATCTGGTAATGCGGCAGTGTGCCTTCCACTTCGAGCAGCGCCGCTTCCACCTGGGACGGGTATACGTTGACGCCGCGCACGATCAGCATGTCGTCGCTGCGGCGCCCGATCCGCCGCATCCGCCGCAGCGATCGCCCGCAGGGACAGGCGCCCGGCATCAGCGCGGTAATGTCGCGCGTGCGGTAGCGGATCATCGGCATGGCGAGCTTCGAGAGCGTGGTCAGCACCAGTTCGCCTTCTTCGCCTTCCGGCAGCACGCGGCCCGTTTCCGGGTCCACGATTTCCGGGTAGAAGTGATCCTCGAAGATGTGCAGGCCATCCTGATGCGGGCATTCGACCGCGACGCCGGGCCCGATGATTTCCGACAGGCCGTAGATGTCGAACGCCTGAATGCCGGACGCGCTTTCAATGCGGCGGCGCATGGATGCGGTCCACGGCTCGGCCCCGAAGACGCCGGCGCGCACCGGCAGCGCGCGGATATCCACGCCGAGCTGGCCGGCGCGCTCGATCAAATGCAGAAAGTAGCTCGGCGTGCAGCAGATGGCGGTGACTCCGAAATCGCGCATCACCATGATCTGGCGGTCTGTGTTTCCGCCCGAAATAGGGATCACCGTGGCGCCCAGGCCTTCCGCGCCATAGTGCGCGCCCAGGCCGCCGGTGAACAGCCCGTAGCCGTACGCATTCTGTATGATGTCGCCAGCGTGCAGCCCGCAGGCGGCCAAACTGCGCACCATCACCGAGGTCCAGACATCCACGTCCTGGCGCGTGTAAGCCACCACGATCGGCTTGCCGGTGGTGCCGCTCGAGGCATGCAGCCGCACGATATCCCGCATCGGACTGGCGAACAGACCGAATGGGTAGGTGTCGCGCAGATCGGCCTTGGTGGTGAATGGCAGGGCGGCGATATCGTCGAGGCTCCGCAGATCGCCGGGCTCGATGCCCCGCTCCTTCATGCGCGAACGGTGCAGCGGCACATTCGCCCACGCGCGCTCGACGATGCCGCGCAGCCGGCCGAGTTGCAGCTCCCGCAAAATCGCGGCGGGCAGATAGTCCGGCGCGCTTTCCGGCTGAAACGGAGCTGCGCTGGTGGGTAAGGCAGTCACGGTGGTCATCGAATCACGAAGCCGATATGTTAGCAACTCTCGGTAAGGCACGCTTCAGC
>DASWZP010000003.1:0-5105 GCA_036404395.1 Bryobacteraceae bacterium
GAGCTTCGATGGCCTCGCGAATCAGATCCGTGACATCGTCCGGCAGGTTTCGCGCCATACCCGGAATCGTGTAACGGACGTCTTCCCGAATCAGGGCCGCGGAGATGCTGACCGCGATTGGCAGATAGCCAAGCCGCTGGAATAAGCTCCGGCAATCGGCCTCATGCCGCGCGACTTCCTCAGCGCCGATCTGCTGGCGGAAAAGATCGAAGCATTGCTCGTCGGTGAACAGAGGAAGCGGCAGCGGCTTGCGATAGCGCAGGAACCGCAGGCTGGTAAGCCGCGTAGTCACCAGAACGGACGCCGCGCCTCCTGGAATCAGCTCGCCGGGAGCTTCATCCTGGACGTTATCCAGGATCAGCAGGCAGCGCTTGTTTGCGCAGACGCCGTTCAGCTCGCGGAGGATTTCCGGAAGATCGCCTTCGAGTTTCAGGCCGAGCAGACGGTCCAGCTCGGCCGCGATGGAGGCGAGGCTCGAGCTCTGACACGGCAGCCAGTAGACCGCCTCGAAATCCTGCTGATAGCGGTGGGCGAATTCGAGCGCGAGCGTGGTCTTGCCCTTTCCGGCCAGTTCGGCGACATGAGTCACCGCGCCGGGTTGCCGCAATCGCTCGCGGAGATCGGCCAGCTCCTTTTCGCGGCCGATGAACAGCGGAGGGCGGACCGGCAGGTAGTTCACGCGCGGCGGGGGCGCGGGCCGCTGGGTCACAAGAAAGGTGTGGATGTCGCGAAACCCCACGGTTTGATTCTTGCGCAGGTCGAAGTGGTCCTTTGTGCCCAGCAGGGACGGGATTCTGCATTCGCGGTACAGCGCGACCAGCAGTTTCGTCTTGCCGGTCTTCGTCTCCTCGCACAATGCGGCCGTCCATTCTTTCTCGACCCAAGGCGAAGCGACGGAGTAGGGCGACAGGATCAGCAGGACGAAATCCGAATCGAGACAGTCCTCGATTCGGCTGACGAAGTTCTGGCCGGGCGCGATCTCGCGCTCGGTCCACCAGCGTTTTGATGCCGCCTTCCTTTTCGAGAAAGTCAGCGAGTTCGCGCACGAAGGGCTTGTCCCGGCTCGAATGGCTGAGGAAGACCTTGACCATGGCGAAGAGCGGCTATCCCGAGAGCCTCGACTCATCTTAGCGAAGAAAGGTAGGACAGACCATCGCCTTTGGTGGTCTGTCATGGCAGGCTAGAGCGCGACGCCTGACAGACTCGAAAAACAACCCGAAGTTCCGGGAATCACGGCAAATCACCGGCGACAAGATCGCCGGCGTTACCGGGAAGCGCCTGCCCCACCTTGCAGTCGCCGGCTACCGGTTATCCGGCGCCCACCAATATCCGGGGCGGACCTGGATGCGCCGGGCGACCGGCGAATTCACCCAGACCTTGATCTCATGGAAGCCGGCCTCCATTTTGTTGTTGGGGCTGTAGCTGAGCAGGTACTCGCTGTGCAGTTGCTCGCCGATGCGCTGGATGGCCTCCTCCAGGCCGCCGCGCCGGTAATAGCTGAACTGGCTGCCGCCGGTTCCGCCGGTGAAGATTTCCACCGGGTTGCGTTTGAAAATGGCCTTGGCGTCCCGATAGATCTCGATCAAGAGGGGCATGAACTCCGCGGCATTGCCCGACGCCTCGGCGCCGGCGGAGGTCTGCCTCACGGTATTGGGCGTAGCTGGCTCGTTCGACCCCACATTGTACATGGCGGGCGGCAGCGGATCCGGCGTCGGTACGGGCGGCGGCGCGGTGAGTTTCTCGATGATTCGCGACATATCCACCGCGTAGAAAACGATGTTGTGCAACGTCAGGTTGGTGAGCGTTTCGCGCCCGCGAGCTTCGCTGCCGATGTCGCGCGTCTCGCCGATCATGAGGATGATGCGCCGCCGGTTCTTCGAGCGGTGTTGCAACATCCAGTCCGCCTGTTCGGTGGCGTCGATCATGTGGTTGGCATCGCTGCCGGGCGTGATCTTGCGCACCGCGACGGTGATTTTGTCGGCGTCGGAAGTGAAGTCCTGCAAGGTGCGGATGCGATGATCGAAAGCGATCACGGCGGCTTCGCCCTGATCGCCCAGGATCAGCGGCTGGATCATGTTGCCGATTTTGTTGATGGTGGGCAGCATCTTCTCCACGGCCGAGTTGGCCTGCACCAGGATCACCATCGAGATCGGCTGGAACGCCACGTCCACATGGATATTCTGTTCCTTGTCGTTGTCCATGAGGTGAAACTGGTCCGGCTGCAGGCCGTTGACGAAATTGCCGTCGCGGTCGTAGACCAGCACCGGCGCCAGCACGTGTTGCACCTCAACTCTGATTTTTAGATCGGGCGCCTCTTCCTGCTTGGGCCCCTGATCCTGGGCATCCGGCGGGGTTTCGGCGGGTGGCGGCTTTTGCGCGGGCTTTTGCGCGGGCTCCTGCGCCAGGAGCATTCCGGCGAGCAATATCACAATCGGCGATCGAAGCATTTTAGTCCTGCGCGGCGGTATGGGCGGTCTGCCCCGCGAGTAATTCCAGCACGTGAGGCACCAACTCCAAGATAGCATTCAGGCTCTCGACCGCGCCTTTGGGCGAACCGGGGAGGGTGACGATCAGTACGCGCCCGCGCGTTCCGGCCAGCGAGCGCGAAAGCGAGGCGAGCGGGGTGGATTCGCGGCCGCGAGCGCGCATCAGCTCGCCGAAGCCCGGTATTTCGCGGTCCAGAACCGCGCGCGCGGCTTCCGGCGTGACGTCGCGCGCGGCGATGCCGGTGCCGCCGGTGGTGAAGATGACGGCCACCGTGCCCGCGTCGGCCAATGCCGCCAGGCGGGCGCCGATCGCGGCCCGCTCGTCGGGAATCACTTCCGTGACTGGGACCTGCCAGCCCAGTTGTTCCAGCCGTTCACGCACGGCGGGACCGGAGCGGTCGGCGCGCGTGCCGGCGCTCGCGGAATCGCTGATGGTGAGGACGGCGGCGTGGATCATGTTCTTGCCTGGCGGCGGTCCTTTGGTTTGCGGCGAAAGGTCCCGCTTTTGCCGCCGGTCTTTTCGAGCAGATAGATCTCGCCGATTTCGATGGATTTGTCGAGCGCCTTGGTCATATCGTAAACCGTGAGCGCAGCCACCGCGGCGGCGGTGAGCGCTTCCATCTCCACGCCGGTCGGCCCGGTGGTGACGGCGCTAGCTTCAATGCGAACGCCGCCCTTTTCGATCCACACTTCCACGTCGGCGTGCGTGAGCGGCAGCGGATGGCAGAGCGGAATCAGCTCGGCCGTGCGCTTGGCGGCGGCGATGCCGGCGATGCGGGCGATTTCGAGTGGATTGCCCTTTGGATTCTGCGGCAGCTTGCGCAGCACTGCCGCGCCGATGCGCACGAAAGCGTGAGCGCGCGCCGTGCGGCGCGTTTCCGGCTTGCCGCTCACATCCACCATGCGAACGCCGTCCGCCGAATCGTAATGCGAAAGCTTCTTCATAAGCTCCCCGTCTTCACTTGAGCAGCACCCGTATCCACTCGCCCGCCGCATACATTTCCCGCGCCGGATCGGCCACCAGAAACGCGTTGGCGCGGGTGAGCGCCGGGATATCGCCCGAGCCGTGCCCTTCGACCGGCGTAATTTCGGCGCCATCGGCGCTGAGTCGCGCTGGAAGAAAACGCGTCAGGCCGGCCCGATGGCGAAACTCGCGCGTCAGCCGCGCGCACGGCATCGTCAAACTCGTTTCCGTCTGCCCGCCGACCAGTTCCAGCGCGGCGCGCGCGAAGATTTCGAAGGTCACCATGGTGGACGAAGGATTGCCCGGCAGGCCGAAAAAGAACTTGCCGCACGCGCGTCCGAAGACCACCGGCTGGCCGGGCTGGATCAGCACGCGGTCGAAATAGAACTCGGCGCCGAAACCGGCGAGCACTTCCTCCACCACGTCGTACTTGCCCGCCGAGACGCCGCCCGAAATCAGCAGCAGGTCGGCCTCGAGGCCGCGGCTCACGATTTCGCGCGTGTGCTCTACCGTATCGCGCGCCAGCGGCAGAATCGCCGGCGCGCCGCCCGCGCGCGTCACCTGCGCCGCCAGCGAGTGCGCGTTGGAATTGCGAATCTGGAACTCCGCGGGCGTTTCGCCCACCTCGACGATTTCGTCGCCAGTGGCGACGATGGCGACGCTGGGACGCCGGTAGACCGCGATGCGCGAGTGGCCGAACGCGGCCAGCGCGGCAATGCCGGTATAATCGAGGCACGTGCCCGCCCGCAGCACGATCTCGCCCGCAACGGCTTCCGAGCCGCGCCGGTTGATCGCCTGCGCCGGCCGCGCGCCGCGATCGATGCGCACGCGGCCGTTGCCGGCGTGCGTGTCTTCCACCATGACGACAGCGTCCGCGCCCGCCGGAACCGGAGCGCCGGTCATGATCTCGACCGCCTGGCCGGGCCCCACCGCGCCCGAGAATCGCTCGCCCGCGCGGACTTCGCCGATCACTGCCAGCTCGTCCGGCAGGTCCGCCGCGCGCACCGCGTAGCCATCGCGCGCCGAGCGGTCGGCCGCCGGCGAATCGCGATCCGCCGCCACGTCCACCGCGAGCACGCGTCCCGCCGCCGCGTCCAGCGCCACTTCCTCCACCGGCGGAACCGAGAGCGCGAGACGAACAGTATCGATGACTTTCGCGCGCGCCTGGGAAAAATTGAGCGGAACCACCTCACTATTCTATGCCGGAGGTGAGATGGGGGCGGCGGCGAAGGGCACGTGGTGCCGCGCTCACCACGAAGTGCCCGTGCGCAACTTGTACGCAATCAATACACACGAGGGTTGACTCCTGTCTGGGTCTGATGTACTATTTGAATGCGTACAATAGATTACAGGGAGTCGCTGTCATGCCGAGAGTAGCGGTTGAGGATAACAGCCGGATGTCCTTGCGGATTCGGGCCGAGGAAAAAGCGGTGCTCTTGCGTGCGGTGGCGCTGAAGCACACCGACCTGACGGATTTTGTCATTCGTCACGCCTTGCGAGCCGCCAAGGCCGTTATCGAAGAGGCAGATCATGTGCAGCTCTCCGAAAGGGATAGTCTGAGGGTTCTGGATTTGCTGGAAAACCCGCCGGCACCGAACGCGAAGCTGCGGGCAGCCGCCCGAGCGTTGCCGAAGCGGTCATCATCGTGACGGCAT
>DASWZP010000004.1:0-2934 GCA_036404395.1 Bryobacteraceae bacterium
ATGCGCTTCATCACGTCCGCGCCGGTGCCGTGCGACCACATGATGGGCGCGAGGCCGACGAACATGGTGGCCACGGTCATGAATTTCGGCCGGATGCGCTTGGCCGCCCCGTGAACGATGGCCTCGCGCAAGTCGGCGTGGGTTCGCATCAGCCCGGCCTGCCGCCGCTCCTCGAATGCCAGGTCGAGATAGAGCAGCATGAACACGCCGGTTTCGGCGTCCACGCCCATCAGCGCGATCAACCCCACCCACACGCCGATGCTCATGTTGTAGCCCAGCAGGTAGAGCAGCCAGATGGCGCCGACCGCCGAAAACGGCACCGCCAGCAGAATGATGACGGTTTTGGCCGTGGAGCGCGTGTTGAGATACAGCAGCAGGAAGATCAGGAACAGCGTCAGCGGCAGCACCACCTTCAAGCGCTCGCGCACGCGCTCCATGGCTTCGTACTGCCCGCTCCAGACGAGCGTGTAGCCGGGCGGCGTGATGACGTTCTCGCGCACCGCCTGTTTGGCCGCCGCCACGTAGCTGCCCACGTCGCGCCCGGCGACGTCCACATAAACGTAACCGCTCAGCATGCCGTTTTCGTTGCGCAGCATGGCGGGGCCGCTCGACATTTTCAGGGTCGCGATCTCCGCCAGCGGAATCTGCGCCTTCCCGCCCATGGCCGGCACCAGGACGCGGCGAAGGCGTTCCATCGAGCTGCGCGAATCGCGGTAGTAGCGCACGTCGATCGGGTACCGCTCGAGGCCCTGGATGGAAGTGCCGACGTTCTCACCGCCGATCGCCGACATGACTACCGCTTCGGCATCGTCCACGCTCATCCCATAGCGCGCCAGGTTGTCGCGCTTGAGATCGAAATCGAGGAAATAGCCGCCGCTCACGCGCTCGGCGAAGACGCTGCGGGTGCCGGACACGCGCGGCAGGACGCGCTCGATGGCCATCCCGATGCGCTCGATGCCCGCCAGATCGGGGCCGAAGATCTTGATGCCCACGGGCGTGCGGACGCCGGTGGTCAGCATGTCGATGCGATTCTTCACCGGCATCGTCCACGCGTTCGAGACGCCGGGGAACTGGAGGGCTCCGTTCATTTCGTCGACCAGTTGGTCGGTCGAAATGCGATCCGGCGTGATACGCCCGCACAGCGGCTTAATCCACTCCGGCCACCGGTCGTACCAAGTCGCCACGCGGCGCCATTCGGACTTCGGTTTCAGCGTGATGACCGTTTCCATCATGGAAAGGGGCGCCGGATCGGTCGGCGTCTCCGCGCGCCCGGCCTTGCCCAGCACGCGCTCGACTTCCGGGAACCGCATCAGGATGCGATCTTGCATCTCAAGCAACCGTCCCGCTTGCGCCGCGGAAATTCCCGGAAGCGTAGTGGGCATGAACAGCAGCGTGCCTTCGTCGAGCGGCGGCATGAACTCGGAGCCGAGACCTTGGAACACCGGCACCGTCACCGCTACCAGCGCCACTGCACCCGCCAGCACCAGCCACTTCCAGCGCAGGCTCCACTCGACCACCGGCGCGTAGAGGCGCATCAGCACGCGGCTGATGGGATGCTTTTCTTCCGAGTGGATCTTGCCCACCAGCACGCTGTTGGCGATCCAGCCCAGCCAGCGCGGCCAGATCTTGAAGCCTTCTTTGCGGAAGAACACGAGGCGCAGCGCCGGGTCCAGCGTGATGGCCAGCACCGCCGCCACGATCATGGTGAAGTTCTTGGTGTAGGCCAGCGGCTTGAACAGCCGGCCCTCCTGCGCTTCCAGCGTGAGCACCGGCAGGAACGAAACCGCGATCACCAGCAGCGCGAAAAAGCTGGGACCGCCGACTTCCTTCACGGCGGACACGATGGCCCGCTGGTAGTCGCCGGCGCTCCAGCTCGCGTCCGCGCCTTCCAGCTTTTTGTGGGTCTGCTCCACCACCACGATGGCCGCATCCACCATCGCGCCCACGGCAATCGCGATTCCGCCCAATGACATGATGTTGGCGTTGATCCCCATCAGGCGCATCGGCACGAACGAAATCAACACGGCGACGGGAATGGTGACGATCGGGATCACCGCGCTGGGCACGTGCCACAAGAAGATCAGGATCACCAGCGCCACCACCGCCAGTTCCTCAATCAGCGTGCGCTTCAGGTTGTCGATGGAAGCCAGAATCAGCTCGGAGCGGTCGTACGCCGTCACTACTTTTACGCCCGGCGGCAGGCCTGGCTCGAGCTCCTTGAGCTTCGCTTTCACGCGCTCGATCACGCGCAGCGCGTTCTCTCCCTGCCGCATCACGACGATCCCCGAGACGGTTTCGCCCTGGCCGTTCAGATCGGCGATGCCGCGCCGCAGGTCGGGCCCCAGCGTCACGGAGCCCACATCGCGCACCAGGATCGGCACGCCCTGCGCGGTGACTCCCAGCGAAACGCGCTCCAGATCGCTCGCCGAGCGCGCGTAGCCGCGGCCGCGCACCATGTACTCGCGGCCGGTGAATTCCACCAACCGACCGCCGACGTCGTTGTTGCCGGCGCGCACCGCGGCCACCACTTTGTCGATGGGTATTCCGAATCCCGCCAGGCGGTTGGGATCGACGTTCACCTGGTACTGGCGCACGAATCCGCCCAGCGGCGCCACCTCCGCCACGCCCGGCAGGGCCTGCAACTGATAGCGCAGGAACCAATCCTGGGTAGATCGCAATTGCGCCAGGTTATTACGCCCGGTCGTATCCACCAGCGCGTACTGGAACACCCAGCCGACGCCGGTCGCGTCCGGCCCCAGTTCGGTTTCGACTCCCTGCGGCAGCCGCGACTGGATCTTGGAAAGGTATTCGAGCGTCCGCGAGCGCGCCCAATAAATGTCGGTGCCGTCCTCGAAAATGATGTACACGTACGAGTAGCCGAAATCGGAAAACCCGCGCACGTCTTTCACGCGCGGCGCTCCCAGCATGGCGCTC
>DASWZP010000005.1:0-4747 GCA_036404395.1 Bryobacteraceae bacterium
AGCCGGTTGCGCAGCGCGTCGAGCAGGGTGACGCGCGGTTCCACGGTCAGGCGAACCGGCTTGCCATTGATGTTGAGCGTGATGGGTACCGGGCCGGGCCCGGCGCTGGCAACGGCTGCCGGCGCGGCTTGCGCCGCCTTATCGATCAGGCCGGTTCCCAGCGCGCCGCTGCCGATTCCCACGCCTTGGATGAACCCGCGTCGCGAATAGCCGGGCTTGGCCGGCCGGGAGCGATCGGGGTCTTTTCTTGAGCTCACCTGAGGCACCTCACTTTCGTCATTGGGCCGAACGGTTTCCGGCGTGCCGGATGCGTCAGTCACTATATCAAATCCGCCACGTGGGCGGGGGCGGCGGGGGGGGATGTCATATAACAGACTGCACGGGGAACACGGACAGGCGCCGAGGATCAGGATCGCAGGCGGAGGTATGGCACCGGCGGGGACGATGGCGCGCCGACTACCGCGATGATGGGCTTCACAGCTCCAACTCCTGGCCTTCGGCGATGGTCGCGTTGGGCGCCGAGTTCCTTCCATTGACGGATGCGGTGCGTACTGCAAGCATGCCGTGATCGACGCGCAAGGTGGCGCCTGCCGCGGTGACGCGGAAAACTCCCCATCCCGTGGCGGTGCTCCAGAAACAGCGGAAGCCCGGCGCGGCCTGGATGGCGACTGACTGCTGGCCGCCGTGATAGCGGAAACCGCTGGCGGCGAGCAGCGTACTCCAGCTCGACATGGCACGCGCGTAGTGGTGGCCGCACTCGGGCTCGTTCCACGGGTTGCGGCGCTCGCCGTCGTAGCGCGCACGCACGTTGCGGACGGCTTCGACACCTTCGCGCGTCATACCGGCGAAGAGCAGGTGGGCCGCGACGAGGTACTCCAGGCCGGTCCAGGATTCGGCGTAGTAGGGGAAGGGCACGTGCGGGCGCTCGGCCTTGCCATAGTCGCAAACCATGAGGGCGGGTTCGTCATTGAGCACATAGGTGCGCTCCACGTTATCGTGGCCGATGAGCGTGCGCTTGTAGTTATAGCGCCAGATGGATTCGAGGGTCTTGCGAATGTTGGCGGGGGAAACCAGCGGGCCGAGGCCGGTGACCTCCGCGAGATACTGGCCGATCAACTGATCGACCAGACAGCCGCCGCCAACCTGGTATTCGGGGATTTCGGTGTTGGTCGAGCCCATATCGCCGCGCAGGTTGGGCGCGATCTTGTCCTTGGCGACGCCGCGGATTCTCTGGATGTAGAATTCGCCGTTGAAGAGGTTGGCGTCGATCCACTGGCTGCCGCGCTCGAACAGCGCGCGATACTCGGCAGCGCTGGCGGTGTCGCCGGCGGCGCGGGCCATCTCCTCGCCGGCGCGTAGCGCGCCCAGATAGTAGATGCCGCATTGCGGGTTCGGACCGTAGAACTCGACGTCGTAGGTATTGTGCTGCACGCCTTCGAGCACGCCGTCTTTATTGGCGTCCCATCCGCCCGGAACCCAGGCGAACTCGATAGCTTTCTTGATGCGGGGCCACATCTCGCGGAGCCACGCAGTGTCGCCGGAGAGGAGCCAGTCGAGGTAGGCGTGCATGATCTGCCCCATCTGTCCATCGGCGGCGGCGAAACCGAAGCTGTCGCCGCGGTGGGGAAGGCGCTCCCGGAAACGGATGCCGCCGGCGTTGTCGAGTTGGTAGCCGAAGGCGGAGCCGCGCAGCGAGCGGGCGAAGCTCGGGAAAAGGTGAGCCGTAGCCGTCTCGTAGTTCCAGACGTGCGCGCAGCTTCCGTGGCAGCAGCCGGCGTGCTCGTCGGCGCCTTCGAAGCCGTGAAATTCGCCGTCGGCGGTGCGGAAACAGACCGGGGTGACCAGGGTGGAGAGGTTGGCGCTGGCAGCGTCCTTGATGGCGGCGGGTATGGTGGACTCGCGCAGAGCGGCGGCAAACCGGCGGGTCTTCTGTTCGAGCGAATCGAGATGTGTGGCGGCGTATTCGGCCGCTTCCCAGGCGTCGCGGAAGCGCGTCGCGTAGTGGTTGCCAATCAGCGTGTCTTCATCGCCGGGCGCGGAGCTCCAGCCGCAGCGGCGCGGCGTGCGGTTGGGGAAATGCCAGGAGAGGAGGAACGTGTAATCGGCGTGGGCGCCGGGCGCGATGGTGCGGCCGAGCGAGAGCGCGCCGACCGTTCCGGGGTCCTTCGACTCGGGACCGAGCTCGCCGCCGGCGGAAAAGTTGTCCCAGAAAAACATGGGCGAGTTCCACCAGCGGCCGCGCTCCCACCCGCGAAGATAGGTAACCCGGGCGCCGGCGAAATCGAGCGCCGAGAGCACGAAGCTGCCTTTGAGGGCGTGGTTCGCGGGCAGCTCCGGGCTGGTCATGAGGATGCCGGCAAGCCGCTCTGAAGTCTTGTACTCGTTGACGCGCGTGTCCGCGGCATCGGAGCGGCCGGTGGGATTGTCGATGGACCAGGCGATGGAGACGTCAGCGGACGCCGCGCCGGGGTTGGTGACACGGTAGCGAAGGATGGCGACCGGCAGGCCGGACTCGTCGGGCGCGTGGGGGATGAAGGGCGAGAAGGCTTCGAGCGAGACTTTGACGGGCAGGGCGGAATCGGAGAAGTCGATGCGCGCCAGCGGGAACTCGCCGGTGAAACTGGCCGAGTCGAGGCGCGTGAGACCGGGCGCGTTGCGCGCGCCAAGCCCGCTGGAGCCTTCGAAAGGCGGCTGAATGCGCGATTCGAGCACGCGGGCGACGGGCTTGCGATTGCCGGCGCGCGCCCAGATGGCGGGGAAGGCGTAGGAGGGCGCGTTGCCTTTGTCGGGACGGTTGAAAATCTCCCAATCGCGGAGTTGCCCGCGCCCGCCCAGGCTGATGCACCCGGCGCACACGCCGCCCAGCGGGAAAGCGATGGCGGTGAGGCGCCGTCCGGTGAAGACGCGGGGGAACGCGATTTCGGGCGCGTCGAGCGATGTTGGCGCGGCCCCCGCCGGGATTGGTTTCTGCGCGGCAACCTGCGTGGCGGCGCTGGCCAGGGTCACCTGCTGGAGAAACGTGCGGCGCTTGGTGGGCATTCAGGTATAGCTTAGTACACGCATTGGTAAATGCAATGACGTATTTCCGGCGGCGGTCGAGCGCTTTGCGGCGGGGAGGGCCGGGCATGCCCGGCCCCTACGGCCGACGGTTGGGCGCTGTAGGGGCGAGCGATGCCTCGCCCGCGAGGCGCACGATAATACGTTATCGTAATTGCGAAATGGCGTACTTAGCCCCTCGCGGAGAAAGTGGGGAAGCGGGTCACAGCCTTGCCTGTGCCAGGTTTTCCCGCGCGCTCTTCAGCGATATGCGAACAGCATGGCGTAGACAATCAGGCCGATCAAAACCAGGCCGATGGTCAGAGCGGTGAAACCGAGGCGGCGCCAGAATCTTACGTCTCGGGGTGCGGGCGCGGGCATCATCATTTGGGCCAGCTCGCCGCTTTCCACCAGTTGACGGTACTCCCTGGGACGGTCGCGCTCAAACTCCTCGAGTGGCATGCCCTCGGTGAAAATCACGGTGTCCATGGGGAATTTCTCGGGGCGGAAATGCGTGTTGAAAAAGTGCACCACGAAAATGAAGCTCACGGCCAGCAGGGCTTCATCGCTATGGATGGTGGTAGCGACATTGACGGCCCAGCCGGGGAACACATGCGTGAAGATCTCCGGAAACCACAGCAGCAGGCCGGTGCCACCGATCACGGCCACACCCCAGAACACCGCGAAATAGTCGAATTTCTCCCAATAGGTCCAGCGGCCGTATTCGGGCCGAGGGCCGCGCTTGAAGAACCATTTGAGGGAACCGGCCAATTCATGCAAGTCGCGCCGATTGAAGAGCATGCTCTCTTCCCCGGCAATGAACTGTCGCCAGGTCTTGCCACTCAAGCGCCGCTGCTTCACCAGATCGTATGCATGAAGGCCGAAGTAAGTGAAGGTCAGGACGGCGCAGAACCGATGAATCAGGCCCGCTGCTTCAAAACCGCCCAGGAGGTGGGCCAGCAGCTTGGCCCAGCCCGCATAGGAGAACTTCAGAATCATGCCGGTCAGAGCGAGACCGAGGAAACTGGAGACAACCAACAGGTGGAGATTGCGATGGAACCGCCGGAAACGGCGCACATAGGTTCCGGCTTCCGCAGGTCCGTTCTTGTTCTGCTTTCGGTATTCGAACGATCGCGGCAGCCACAAGGCGGTGTGCACCCCGGAGACCACCAGCGTGCCGATCAGCAGGGTGGTCATGCCCCAGAAGGTGACAAAGAGGAAAGGATACTTCTTCGGATCGTGGTGGGTGGCGTGTGTCAGATAGCCGGCAAACTGGCGGTGGGAGCCAGTGTGGCATTTGCCGCACGTGGCAACGATGTTGTTCCGGCTAAGATGTGAGCGCGGATCGTTGACCGGCAGAATGTCGTGCGCTCCATGACAGTCGTAACACTTGGCAGTTTTGAGGTATCCCAATTTCGAGACCTTGCCGTGGAACGTTTCAAAGTACGCCTCGGTGATCTGCTGGTGACAGCGGCCGCATTGGTCCATAATATTCAGGCGGAACTCGGAGAGGTCCGTGCGCTGGATGCTGTGGGCGGAGTGGCAATCGGCGCAGACCGGCAGCGGTTTCCCGGAGTGAGTGACATTGGGACTGTGGACGCTGGCGGTGAATAACTCATAGATGCCGCGATGGCATTGGGCGCAGGTTTCGGCGATGTTGGCGCGGTTCACGCTGGAGCGTGGGTCGCGGCTGGGCAACTCGTGGTGCGGG
>DASWZP010000006.1:0-45356 GCA_036404395.1 Bryobacteraceae bacterium
CCCGCCTCAACCCGTTTCAGCCAGTGCAGGTCATCTCGTTCCTCTTGGCTCATCGCGATTCGTTCCATCCTTCAACCTTGCGGTTGTCAAGAGGAACTTTCTACTTGGCTCAAAGCGGAACTTTCTATTTGGCCGCGACAAGCGGAAATCCCTGGTGGACACGGAAGGTCAGGCTGGGATAGAATCCCATCTGGGCCAAAATCTCGACTTACAAGGATGACCATGAAAAGAACTTTTGTAATCGCCGCGTTCTGTCTGTCCTTCGTTGCCGGCGTTGCCTTCTCCAGAGTCCACGACTGGCACGACCTGGATTTAGTCCACAAACATGTCACGGAGGCGATCCATGAGATGGAGCGTGCCCGTGCCGCCAATAACTATGACATGAGGGGACACGGGGCGAAGGCCGAGGAGCATTTGCGGGCTGCCGAACGCGAAATTAACGAATCGATCGCCGCAATGAGGGCGGAGTAATCGGCCATCCGTCGCTGCGCTTCGCGGCGCCTAATAGACCATGCTTCCCGGTTGTAGCGCGGGCTGGCGGATCTCGCTGCATCCGCGGCCAGTGGGAAGCAGCTTGCCCGGGTTCATGCGAGACTCGGGATCGAACAGCAGTTTGATCCGGCCGATCGTCTCCAGCGTGTCGGCGGGGAACAGCAGCGGCATGAGCTCGTTCTTTTCCATCCCGACGCCGTGCTCGCCGGTGATGGAGCCGCCGCAGCCGATGCACCACCTCAGGATCTCCTCGCCCGCGTGGCGCGCTTTCTCCTTTTCGCCGGGCGTACGCGGATTGAACAGAATGATCGGGTGCAGGTTGCCGTCGCCGGCGTGAAAGATGTTGCTGATGGTGAGACCGTGCTGGCTGGCTACCGAGGCGATGAACCGAAGCGTGGCGGCGATGCGCGTGCGCGGCACCACGCCGTCCTGCACGTAGTAGCTGGGGCTCACGCGACCCACCGCGCCAAAGGCGTTCTTGCGGCCGCTCCATAGCCGCTCGCGCTCCTCGGGCGTGCGCGCCACGCGGAACTCGATGGAGCCCGACGATTGGCAGGCTGCGCGCACCTGCTCCACCTGCGTTTCGACGGCCTCGCGAATCCCTTCGAGCTCGATCAGCAAAACGGCCGCGGCATCCACCGGGTAACCGGCGTGCGTGGCTTCCTCCACCATGCGGAGCATCACTCCATCCAGCATCTCCAGAGCGACCGGAGTAATGGCCTGCGCGGTGATTTCGGCGACGGTGCGGCCGGCGTCGTCGCTGCTGGAATAAATCGCCAGCACGGTCTTCACCTTCTCCGGTTTGCGCATCAACCGCAGGGTGGCTTTCGTCACCAGGGCTAGCGTGCCTTCCGAGCCGGTGAGCAGGCCGGTCAAGTCATAGCCGGGAAGATCGGGCAGGCCGCCGGTTTCGATCACGCTGCCATCCGGCAGCACCAGTTCCAGGCCGAGCACGTGATTGGTGGTGACGCCGTATGCCAGCGTGTGCGGTCCGCCGGCGTTTTCGGCCACATTGCCGCCCACCGTGCAGGCGCGCTGGCTGGAGGGATCGGGCGCAAAAAAGTAGCCGTCTCTTTCGACAGCTATGGTGACATCCAGGTTGACGACTCCCGGTTCGACCACGGCGCGCTCGTTGGCCGTGTCCAGATTGAGGATGCGGTTCATGCGGGCGAAGGCGATCATCATTCCGCCCTGGCGCGGGATGGCGCCGCCGGAAAGTCCCGTTCCCGCGCCGCGGCCGACGATGGGCATGCCGGATTGGTTGGCGATGCGGACCAGCGCGCCGACTTCCACCGCGGTGCGCGGGAAAACCACCACGTCGGGCGGATGCCGGTCCTGGCCGCCATCGTATTCGTAAAGTGCCAGGTCTTCGGGCCGGTCGAGATAGCCACGGACCCCGAGCAGCGCGGCGATCCGCTCCTTGGCGGCTGGGGAGAGCATCGAACTTCAGTGTAGAACAGGTAACTGGGCAAGCTAAAGCATGCCCTACCCGTGGCATACTGGAACGTGCTACCGGCGGCGGAGACTCTGGCGGAAAGGCTGGCAGCGGTCCGTGCGCGCATCGAGGCGGCGGCCGGGCGGGCGCGCCGCGATCCGGCGGGAATCACGCTGCTGGCCGTCACGAAAGTCTTTCCGGCGGCGGCGATCGGCGAGGCTTACACCTTGGGCCTGCGCGAATTCGGCGAAAACTACGTGCAGGAATTTGCCGTCAAGGCGCCGGCAGTGCGCGACCTGGCGAGCGCGCGGTTTCATCTGATCGGCCATCTGCAATCCAACAAGTCTGGGTTAGCGGCGGAATTGTTCGACTCCGTTCAGACCGTTGATTCGCCGAAGTTGGCTCGCCGCCTGGATTCGGCCGGCCGCAAACTGGAAGTGATGCTCGAAGTCAAACTCTCGGGCGAAGCCGCCAAAAGCGGGGCCGATCCCGCCGCGTTGCCGGAGCTGATCGCCGCCGTTCGCGAGTGCCCGCACCTGTCGCTCACCGGCCTGATGACCATGCCGCCATGGTCGGAAGATCCGGAGGCGGCGCGCCCGCATTTTCGCCGTTTGCGCGAGCTTGCCGAGCGGCACGGGCTGAGCGGGCTTTCGATGGGGATGTCGCACGACCTGGAGACCGCCATCGAGGAAGGCGCCACCTGCGTGCGGGTGGGCACGGCGCTGTTCGGCGCGCGGCGAAGAGCGTGACCGCCGGTTTCTATTCGCCGCTGCCCCCGGCGCGCACCGGCGTAGCGGACTACGCGGCGGCGCTGCTGGCTGCTCTGCGGGGCCGGGGGCGAGTGGAGATCGCGCCCGCGCGCTGCGACGTGGCGCTCTATCACCTGGGCAACAGCGCGCAGCATGCGGCTATCTACCGGCGGGCAATCGAGCGCCCCGGCGTGGTGGTGATGCATGACGCTGTGCTGAATCACTTCTACCTCGGCCAGCTCGACGAAGCGGCGTACACGGAAGAGTTCGTATACAACTACGGCGAATGGAACCGCGGGCTCGGCCGCGAATTGTGGCGTCGCCGCGCCGCCTCCGGTTCGGATCGCCGCTATTTCGAGTTCCCCATGCTGCGGCGCGCGGTGGAGCGGGCGCTGGCGGTGGTCGTGCACAATCCGGCGGCGTCGGAAATGGTGCGGCGCCACGCGCCGGGCGTGCGCATCGTCGAAATCCCGCACCTGTTCGTTCCGCCGCAACTACCCGCGCCGGCTCAGGCCCTGCGCTTCCGGGAGCGGCTGGGCGTGCCGCCGGGCGCTTTCCTGTTCGGCGTTTTCGGCTATCTGCGGGAGCCCAAGCGGCTGCTGCAAGTGCTCGACGCGTTCGCCGCCGTGGCGCCTGAGATGCCGCCAGCCATGCTGCTGGTGGCCGGCGATTTTGTGTCGAAGGATCTGGAGCGCTCCGCCGAACGGCTGCTTTCGGCGCCCGGAGTGCGCCGTCTTCCGTATCTGCCGGGCGCGGATTTCTGGCTGGCGGCGAGCGCCGTCGATGCGTGCATCAATCTGCGCTATCCGGCGGCGGGCGAAACTTCGGGCATCACCATCCGGCTGATGGGCATCGGCAAACCGGTGCTGGTGACGGATTCGCTCGAGTGCTCGCGCTTTCCCGAAGGCGCCGTGGTTCGCGTGGCGCCGGGTCTGGGCGAGCGCCAATCGCTGTGCGCGCATATCATTTTGCTAACATCGATGTCTGATGTGGCGCGTGCCATTGGCCAACGGGGGGCCGGGCACATTCTGACGCGCCACGGGGTGGAATTGGCCGGAAGTTTGTATTGGGATTTGTTGTGCGAGTGCTGTGCCTCATCGCCGCCTGCGCCGCTGCTTTCGGCGCCCAGCCGCGGCAGCAGATTGTAAAGCTGCTGCACGTGTCCGTTCCCATGCGCGATGGCGTGCGCCTTTACGCCAACGTTTTCTTGCCGTCCGAACGCGCCCGCGTGCCGGCCATCCTGGTGCGCACTCCTTACGGCAAGGGCGAGGAACTGGCGCCGAATTACCAGGCGCTGCTGGAGCACGGCTTCGCGGTGATGGTGGAGGACGTGCGCGGGCGCTATGAATCCGAAGGCGAATTCGAGCCGCTCACGCAGGAACCCGCCGATGGCGACGACACGCTGAACTGGATGGCGCGCCAGCCATGGTGCGACGGCAAGATCGGCATGACGGGCGGTTCCTACCTGGGCATCGTGCAATGGAAAGCCGCTCTGCGCGCCAATCCGCACCTGAAGGCGATTTTTTCCGTGGTGGCGGGGGATGACGATTACCGCGACCGTTTCTACTCGACCGGCGGCGCCATGAAGCTGGGCAACCGGCTGGAGTGGATGTCGGAAAACCTCAAGACGCCCGGCTACCACCCCGAATTCAGCCACTTCGTATGGCACCTGCCGTTGCGTACCGCCGATGTCGCCGCCACCGGCCGCGTCTCCAGCATGTACCAGCAGGCGTTGTCGCATCCGGCTTTCGACGATTTCTGGCAATCCATCAGCACGCGCGAGCACCTGGACCAGATGCGCGTTCCGGTGTTCGCGGTGGGCGGCCTGTACGACAATTTCGCCGAAAGCGATCTGGATGCTTTCATGGCGCTGCACAAGCGGTCCGGGCTGAATCGCGTTCTGATCGGTCCGTGGCCGCACAATATGTCGGCCAAATTCGACGGTGCGGATTTCGGCGCCGATTCCGCGGTTCCGGTGCGCAGGCTGACGATCGACTGGTTCGACCAGTGGCTGAACGGCAAGGACACGCGCCTTGCCACCACCGCGCCGCTGCGCATCTTCGTGATGGGAGCAAACAAGTGGCTGGACGAGCGCGCATGGCCGCCCGAGCGCGCACGGGCCCGCAACTTCTATCTGGCGAGCCAGGGCCGCGCCAACACGGAGGCGGGCGATGGCGCGCTGGAGGATGCGCCGCGGCGGCGCGCCGCCGCCGATCGCTTTACCTTCGATCCGCGCGACCCCGTTCCCACGCGCGGCGGCGCGGTATGCTGCAATCCGCGCGTCTTCCCGTGGGGTCCGATGGACCAGCGCCCGGTGGAGCAGCGCCGCGACGTGCTGGTCTTCTCGACGCGTCCGCTGGAGCAGGATCTGGAAGTGGTGGGACCGGTGAAAGCCGTGCTCTGGGTGGCCACTAGCCAGCGCGACACCGACTTCACCGCCAAACTGGTGGACGTATTCCCCGATGGCTACGCGCGCAACCTGACGGACGGCATTCTGCGGCTGCGCTACCGCAACTCGCTGGAGCGGCCCGAACCGGTACGGCCCGGCGAGGTGTATGAAATCACACTCGACGCCGGCATCGCCAGCAATGAGTTTCTCAAGGGCCATCGCATCCGGGTGGAGATTTCGAGCAGCAACTTCCCGCGCTTCGACCGCAATCCCAACACCGGCGCCGCCATCGCCGGCGAAACCCGCCTGGTGAAGGCCAACCAGACCATCTACCACGACCGCCAGCATCCCTCGCGGCTGGTGCTGATGGCGATGTGAATGGGTAGGACAGACCATCGCTTTTCGTGGTCTGTCACCCCCAAGCGCGAAATCCTGACAGACGACCAAAACCGATCGTCTGTCCTACCTACCCCAGTTCGGCGAAGACCTTGATCATGTCGCCATGGGCGAGCACGGCGCCTGGGTCGCGCTGCATGGCTTGCCAGTAGCTGCGTCCGAAGCGGTCGCCGTCTTCGGCCGGCACCACCAGCGCGCGCGCCAGTGCGATCAGGCGAACGGCTTCCTCATCGCCGGCCGGTTCCTTCTGCTCGAGCGTTTCATCCACCAGAACGACGAATTGCGATAACTCGCGGAGCCAGCTAAACCACGGGTCGTTGAGAACCAGGTTGAGATACTGGCCGGTGGTCTTGATGTGTTCCACGTCGCGCTCATACGCCGCGCGCTCCGATTCCATGAGTGCCTTGTGCAAATGCAGCAGCCCGTTCCGCAGGGTGATCAAGCGCTGGCGCGTGTGGCCGGTCATGCGGTCCATGGTATCGCGTTGGCGAACCCTTTGCCGGCTTCGCGTAATCTGATCTCTATGCATAAACCCAGCTTTGATCCCGGGCTGACACAACAATTCACCGCGCCTTACCGGCGCGTCATCAATCGGAACGGCAGCTTGAACGTGCAACGCCAGGGCACCACCTGGCGCGACTTTCACCCTTACCTGCACCTGATCAACATGGGCTGGCCGGCGTTTCTGCTGACCTTGTTCCTGGGCTACGTGGCCGCCAACACCGCCTTCGCGGTGGGCTATTTCGCGCTGGGTCCGAATCAACTGCAAGGCGCCGACACGGCCAACGCCCTGGGCCGCTTTCTGAACACGTTCTTCTTCAGCTCGCATACGCTCACCACGGTGGGCTACGGCAACATCTGGCCGAAGACCGTGGCGGCGAATTTCATTGCGGCGTTCGAATCGCTGGTGGGCGTGTTGGGTTTCGCGGTGGCGACGGGCTTGCTTTTCGGCCGCGTCTCGCGACCCTCCGCCCGCCTGGGATTCAGCGAAAATGCTTTGATCGCGCCCTACCAGGACGGCAGCAGCCTGCAATTCCGCGTAGTCAATCGCCGTTCGAACTCGCTGGTGGAGGCACAGGCGCAGGTTCTGATGATGACCGTGGAACAGCAGGACGGCAAGCCCGTGCGGCGGTACCACCAGTTGACCCTGGAGCGCCCCAGCGTCCTGTTCCTGGCGCTCACCTGGACGGTTGTGCATCCGATTGACGAACACAGCCCGCTCCGCGGCAAGACCGCGGCGGAACTGGCAGCGCTGCAAGCGGAGGTAATTATTCTAATCAAGGCCTACGACGACACCTTCAGCCAGACCGTGTTTTCGCGCTATTCGTACCGGCACGACGAGTTTCTGTGGGGCGTCCGATTCGCTCCGGCGTTTCACGTGGATCCGGCGGGCGACATGGTGCTGGAGCTGCACAAGCTGGGCGCCACCGCGTCGCAGTGATGCTACAATCCGGTTTAAGCACCGGAGATCGATAGAGGGAGCCGCGCGGTGTCCGCTTTCTTACATAACCAGTTCGAGCGCAACATTGTCACCACGTCGGTCGACCACGTGTTCAACTGGGCCCGCCAATCGTCGTTGTGGCCGCTCACTTTCGGCCTGGCCTGCTGTGCGATCGAGATGATCGCGTCCTCGACCTCGCGCTTCGACATCGCGCGCTTCGGCGCCGAGGTCTTCCGCCCCAGCCCGCGCCAATCCGATTTGATGATCGTGGCCGGCACGGTGACGCTGAAGATGGCGCCGGTGCTGAAGCGCATCTGGGACCAGATGCCCGATCCGAAGTGGTGCATCTCGATGGGCGCCTGTTCCAGCGTGGGCGGCCCGTTCAACACGTACGCGGTGCTGCAAGGCGTGGACAAAGTGGTCCCGGTGGATGTCTACGTTACCGGCTGCCCGCCGCGGCCGGAGAACCTGTTTTACGCGCTGATGAAGCTGCAGGACAAGATCGACCAGATGACGACGCTGGTCAAGCGCCCCACCGAGGTGCGGCTGGACGAATCGATGCTCGCCCAATTCCAGGAGCAGGTCCGCATCGCGCAGATTTCAAATCCGGCATAGAAGGTTGCAGACCACTCCCTGACCCGGCGGCGGGGCATTTCCGGCAGACTCTGCCGGAAATTTAACCGAAACAAAGCACTTAAGCTCTGTTTTCCGGCAGAGTCTGCCGGAAATAGCCGTCGGCGGAGCGGTGCTGGAGGCCGATTACGATTGCCGCGCGATGGCGGCCGCGAGCAGGCGCTTGCGATCTTCCTGCAGCTTCCGGGTGCGCTCGGTGATGCGCGAGACCAGCGCGGCGGATGCGGTGCGCGGAGAACCGGAATCGAAGGGCGGCGCGGGATCGTACTCCATCATGAGCTGGATCGACCGCGCCACGTCCTCGCCGAATAAGTGCGCGGCCACCACCAGGCCGAAATCGATTCCGGCCGTGACTCCCGCGCCGGTGATGCGATTCCTGTCGACCACCACCCGGTCGGACACGGGAACGGCGCCGACGATGGGCAGCAGATCCAGGCTGAGCCAGTGCGTGGTCGCCCGATAGCCTTTCAGCAGGCCGGCCGCGCCGAGCACCAGGGCACCGGTGCAAACCGAGGTCACGAACTTCGCCGCCGGCGCCCGCTGCCGGAGGAAAGCCAGCGTTGGCGCGCTTTCGATGGTGCCGGAAATGCCGGGACCTCCCGGAACGAAGAGCACGTCGAGCGGCGGGCAGTCATCGAAAGTGGTGTCGGGCGAGATGGCGAGGCCGTAAGCGCTGACTACTGGCTCCAGCGAGTGCGAAATCAGGTGCACACGCGTGTCGGGCATTTGGGCGAAGACTTCGTAAGGCCCGGTCAGATCGAGCTCGGTGAGCCGGGGGAAGAGAAGCATTCCGATGTGAGTCGTCAAGGCAAGCTCCCGAGCTTAAAGTGTACAAGAAGGCGCGCTGGTGGTTCGGAGGAACAACCCTATAGCGTCTCTTCGTCGCCGGGTTGCGTTTCACCGAACGATTCGTCGGCTGAAGTTGCCGGCCAACCTATGATCACCAGGAAGACGTCGAGAACGAAGAGACCGATCGCAATGTCATTGAAGAGGACCGCCTGGGGCAGCTCCGGCCAGAGTTGGTTGGCGGCCCAGAAGAAAAACGCAGCCGCCAGCAGGATCGCCTTCACCCATTCCCGCAACGCTGGCCGGCGCGCGCTTTGATAGAGCAGGTAGGCAAAGGCAATCATCGTGAGCGGATATGCGCCGAGGAAATCGTGAGCTCTGGCTGGAAAGCGTTTTGGGAAGGCGTCCCATAAGAAGAGGACGCCGACGACGCCGAGCGCAAACAGACCGATGACTACCGGCGCAGCCCGATGAGCGCGATCAAGGCGAGTGTGCATAGATCAAGGTTACAAATAAGCTGAGACTACCGTTGCAGGAAGTCCTCCCGGTGGATTACGAATTCGGGATATGCTCCGGCGCCGAGCTCGTGCAGATCGAGGCCCTGGCGTTCGCCTTCGGGCGCCACGCGTTGCGGGCTG
Source organism: Bryobacteraceae bacterium (assembly GCA_036404395.1). Classification (GTDB taxonomy): domain Bacteria; phylum Acidobacteriota; class Terriglobia; order Bryobacterales; family Bryobacteraceae; genus Bog-375. The sequence continues at coordinate 8,960 of DASWZP010000006.1, forward strand.
ACGCGGTCGAGCAGCCAATTGAGACTGTAGGCGAGGGGCAGCACGAAACCAAGCAGCGTGGCGACGCCGGCGACTTGCGCCAGCGGCTGCACGGCGGAGCCGGAGCGGGCAAAGAAGCCGAGCGCCAGCACGCCCCAGATGCCGCCGATGGCGTGCACGGAAATCGAGCCGGTGGGGTCGTCGATTTCGCCGTAGATGTCGAGCCACTCGACCGTGAAGACGACCAATGCGCCGGCTACCAGGCCGGCCAGCGCAGCCACCGCGGGATCGAAGAAGAGGCAACCGGCGCTCGATGCCGCCAGGCCGCCGATCCAGCCGTTGGCGCACAGAGAAGCATCGGGCCGGCCGAAGCGCACGCGGGTGATGGCGGCCGCGGCCAAGCCGGCCATGGCCGCGGAAAGAGTTGTGTTCAATCCCACCCTCACCAACGCGCCAACGGGGGCGCCGCCGAAAAGCATGGCGCCGGCGCCATTCAGACCGAGCCATCCCGTCCAGACCAGGAAACAGGCAAACAGAACCAGCACGGCGTTGTGCCCGGGGATGGCCGCGGGCAGGCCGCCCTCGCTAGAGTACTTGCCGCGACGGGGCCCCAGGATCCAGGCCATGGCAAGCGCGGTGAGGCCGCCCACGGCTTGCACCGGCGCGCTGCCGGCGGCATCCACGAAACCGATTTGCGCCAACCAGCCGCCGCCCCACACCCAGTGGGCGAAGAGCGGGTAAACCAATCCGGCCAGCAACGCCGTGGAGGCCGATGCGGCGCCCAACCGCCAGCGGTCCAAGCCGGCGCCGAGAGGGATCAGCGCAGCCAGCGCGACGCTTAACAGTTGTAGCCAGAGAATCAGGCAAGCGGGCGAGGCATCAAGCGCGAGTCCGCGCAAAAAGAGCGGCTGCGCGGCGATCCAATTCCATTGTTTGCCGGCCGCGGCGATGGTATGCGCGGGTCCGCCGGGGAATCCCTGTATGGCAAAGCCGCAGACGAAATAGGCGGCGGCCGCGACCGAAACCGCACAAAGCGATGTGAGCATGGCGTGCGAGGCGCTGCGCGAACGGCCGAGTCCGGTATTGATGAGAGCGATGCCGGCGATCGCCAAAGGAACCAGCATAAGGCAGGCCAGCACGAGCACCGTGCCTGCTTCCGATGGCGCTGGGGCGGACGGAATCATCGCCGGGCCTCCCGGGGTGAAATGTGAGAGCGGGCCACCAAACCGAGGCCTAGAATTTCGATCGCGACGCCTGCGGCGACGAAAGCAGCACGGGCCGCAGTCGCGCCCAGCATCAGGAAAGCAGCCAAGACGATGGCCCATCCCGCAACGAGTAACAGCAAACCGGCAAGCCGCATAGAACGCAACTGGTTACAGCATAACCGATTAGCAAAGGTGCATAGAGTGTGAACGGCGTGTAATTTTTGGAATCCCGGCGATAGAAATTATCTATTTCCTTCTGGCATCAAAAAGACGTAAAAATTGAGTAGCTGCCCGAACAAGCTGGCCCCGTACTCGCCGGCTTGGCCTATTCCAGCTCCGCTCGCTGGGTCCATACTATAAAAAACGAAACGAAAGGATCATGATGCGATACACCGGAGCAACTATATTTGTCGCCACGTGCCTGATGGCTGGAGCTGCCTTCGCGCAGACCACCACGCCGCCGGACGCACCAGCAACGACAACGCCGCCAGACGCTCAGACAGCGACCCCGCCGCCGGCCGCCGACCAAGCCGCGCCTGCTGCCGCGCCGGCCGCACCAGCGCCGCCCTCCGCTTACCACCAGGCGGGGATGGATTTCTCTTTCCTTCTCGACGGTTACGTCGATGGAAACGGCAACGACCCGGCTTCGGGCTTCAACGGGCTGCGCAATTTCGACTACCGCGCCGACACCGTGCATTTCAACATGGGCAAGATCACGATTGACCGCGCACCAGGACCGATTGGCTTCCATCTGGACGTTGGGTTTGGCGAGATATTCTCCGCTACGCACTCGACTGACGCGGCGCCCGAAGCGATGAAATATTTCGAGCAGGCGTATGTGGACTTCAAGCCGAAGTCGTGGAAGGGCGTGGAAGTGGACGTGGGCGAATTCGTCACGTCGGCGGGCGCCGAGGTGATCGACGTCAACCAGAATTGGAATTATTCGCGATCACTCTTGTTTGCGTGGGCCATTCCGTATTATCATTTTGGAATTCGCACCTCGTTCCCCGTCGGAACCCACTTCACAGGTGGAGTGCAACTTGTTAACGGCTGGAACAACGTCTACGCGAGCGACCAAGGTAAGTTGATCGGTTTGAATGGCGCGTATGCGTGGAAGAAAGTGACCTGGACCGAAGTGTGGTACGGCGGTCCGGAGCGCGATCAGAACAGCCCCGGTTGGCGCAACTTAATCGACTCGGTGGTGCAGGTGAATCCCAACGACAATCTTAGTCTCTATATCAACGGCGATTACGGCCGGAACAAGAACATCGGGCCGGGTACCGCGCAGTGGGATGGCATCGCCTTTGCCTTGCGGCGCGCAATCGGCAAGAAGGCGGCCCTCGCCGGACGCATCGAGATCTTCGACGATGTGAATGGCTTTTCGACCGGCACAGCGCAGACCGTGAAGGAATTCACACTTACCGGCGAGTATAAGCTCTCCGATTGGCTAACCAGCCGTCTGGAATTCCGTGACGATTGGTCGAGCGAGCCGTTCTTCGAGAACAGCAGCGGCGGTTTGAACAAGAACCAACCGACCGTGCTGCTGGGCATGATCGCTTATTTTGGGCCCAAGAAGTAGCAACGTCAGACACCTCAAGAGGAGCAACCCAATGGCAGACAACTCTGAAGTCAAGATGCAACCGACGTTGGGCCTGACGGGCCTGACTTTCAACGCAATGGCTCTGATCGCGCCGGGAGCCTTTCTCTGGCTCACCTTCGCTATCCAAGGGGCGACGGGAGCCACGTCGCCCGCGATGTGGATCGGCATCGTGGTCGCTCTGCTGTTATGCCTGGCAACCGCCGTCTGTTACGCGGAAATGGCGAAACTGTATCCAGGAACCGGCAGCTCGTATTACTTCGCGGAGCAATCGTTTCTGAACCATGACGCGGTATGGCGTTTCGCGCGGCTGGCTAAGTTCATCGTCGGCTGGGCGTCGCACCTCTATTACTGGATCTATCCGGGCGTGATGGTGGGTGTGATGGGCATTCTGTGTGGTTACCTGGTGGGCACGCTGTGGCCCAACTTCATGAACTCGACCAACCCCGGCATCCTCTTCATGATGGCGGTAGCGATTGTGTTCTCGTTCGCGGTAGCATACATCGCCCACCGAGGCGTTGTGGGCGCGACGTCGGTCAATATCGCAATCAACGTGATCCAGATTTCGGCGTTGGTGGTGTTCGCGGTGATGGCGCTCGGTTACCGTTCCAGCCATCCGGCCGGTACGCCCGGTTGGCAGTTCGATTCCAACACGGGCGATGCCTATACGTACGAATTCGCGACTGAGAAGACCGTGGTGGCCGGTGTCGCGACCGATAACATCGTGCGCGACGCGGCGGGCGTGCCGAAGGCGAAGCTGGACGCGGCCGGAAAACCGGTTCCGTTCCTCGTCACATATCCGGAGAAAGACGACAAGGGCAACTTCCTTTCGCACGGCAGCAAGGCGTCGGTGGTGGGAGTGCATAACGTCGGCTGGGTGTTCATTCAGGCGACGGTGGCGATCCTGATTCTAGTGGGATTCGAATCGGTGACCTCGATGGGAGGCGAAGCGAAGAACGCCAAGCGCGACGTTCCCATCGCGGTGATCGTTTCGTTGCTGGTGCAGGGGCTGTTCTGCTACCTGTTCGAGTACTTCGCGGCGAATTATTTTCTCAACGCGGGGTACACCATGCAAAGCGCCACGGGCTCGGCGGCGCCCATCGGCGACATGATGATCATCATCGGGAACAACACATTCGGCGCGGGCGGCGGCAGGATCTTCATGCTGGTGGAGGCTTTCACCGTGTTCCTGGCGCTGATCGGCACCACGCTTTCCTGCATGAACACTGGCGCACGTGTAACTTATGCGATGGGCAAGGACAAGGAAGTACCGGAACATTTCGGCTTCCTGCATTCCAATAATTTGACGCCGCACCGCGCCATCTGGACGCTGGCCGCGATTTCGGCTTTCGTGGGCTGCGTAGCGGTGGCGATGATTTTCGGCGACGCCTCGGCGCCGACGGATGCGGCGATCAAGGCGCTGCCACAGGGCATCTGGTCGAGCTTCGGCTACACCACACACGACGGGATGGCGGCGCTGCCGAATTCGTTGCTGATGGTGACGCTGGCATCGAACTTCGGCACTTTCCTGCTGTATGGGCTAAGTTGTGTCATCTGCATGGTGGCCTACCACAAGCACCCGAACTTCAAAGTGATCCGGCATTTTGCGATTCCGATCTTCGGCGTAGTGGCCAACCTGGCGTGCATGGCTTTCTATCTGGTGGGACCCTTCATGGGGTACGGCACCAAAATGGAGCCGCTGCTGGCGCTGGGAATCGCCGCCGTCTGGGCGATCTACGGTGGCATTTACTTTACGCGTGCCGGTAAGAAAGCCGGCCGCACGACGATGGTGACGAGCCGAGCGGAAGCCTGATCCACGATCTAGACAGGAGCGAAACGGTCCGGGCGGAGTAAACCAATTCCGTCCGGACCCGTTTTTATGTTGGAAATCGAATTCGCGCAAGCCTCGGACTGTGGCCGGGTCCGCGATCACAACGAGGATTATCTGGGCTGCTTCGCGCCTGAGGCGGAAGCCGAGGCCCGAACTTTGGGTTACTTGTTCGCGCTGGCGGACGGCGTGGGCGGCGGCGACGATGGAGAAGTCGCTTCCAAACTGGCCGTGGAAACGCTGCTGCAAGATTTCCGGCGCACGGCGGCGGGCGTTCCGCATTCCTCACTAATGCCACGGTTGGTGCAACAGGCCAACACACGGGTTTTCGAAACCGGCATGGCCAATGGCCCCGGGGGGTCCAACATGGCGACCACGCTGGTTGCCTGCGCGCTCCGTTATGACCGGGTGGTGGTTTCGCACGTCGGGGACTCGCGTTGCTACCGCATCCGGCACGGCCACGCCGAGGCGCTCACACGCGATCACACGGTGGCGGGCGAGCACATGCGGCTGGGCTTGATCACGGCGGGCGAGGCATCGAGCGCCGAAACGCGCCACCTGCTGAGCCGGTCGCTGGGATCGGCGATGATCGTGGCGGTGGAAACCCGCGACTACCAGGTCATTCCCGGCGACGTGCTGCTGCTGTGCTCCGACGGCCTGCATGGGCCGGTGGATGCCGGCGCCATCGCGCAGTCGGTGAGCCGCCACACGGCGCTTCCGGATGCCGCCGAAGAACTGATCGACCTTGCAAACGAGCTGGATGGCGGTGATAATGTGAGCGTGCAGCTCATTCGCATCCGCCAGGTGGAGCGCATCGGCATGTACCGCGGGCGCCCTTACAAACTGGCCTGACCGGCGCCCATCCAAATCTCGCATGAGTTCCCTACGCGCGGGCGAGCAGCTCGACCACTATCGTATCGACAGCGTGGCTGCCCGCAGCGGTATGGCCTCGATCTTCCGCGGCGTGGACCTGCGTAACGGCCGCGAAGTCGCCATCAAAGTCCCGCACCCCGAAATGGAAGCCGACCCGGTCTTGTACGACCGCTTCGAGCGCGAGCAGGCGATCGGCAAAGCGCTGGATCATCCGGGCGTGATGAAGGTCTTCGAGGATCCGGACCGCAGCTCCATCTACATGGTGATGGAGTGGGTGAATGGGCGGCTGCTGCGGCAGATCATGGGTGCGCAAGTCAAGCTGCCCATCGAACGGGCGGTGCGCATCACCATCTCCATTGCGGAGGCGCTCGATTACATCCACTCGCAGGGCGTGGTGCATCGCGATCTGAAGCCGGAGAACATCATGGTGGATGACGCGGACCGGATCAAGCTGATCGATTTCGGCATCGCGGGCAAGGAGGGGTCGCGCCGCCTGACCTTCGCCAAGCTCTCCCAGGTGATGGGCACGCCGGACTACATTTCCCCGGAGCAGGTGAAGGGCAAGCGCGGCGATGGCCGGAGCGATATCTACGCGCTGGGCGCGATGCTGTATGAGATGCTGACCGGCAAGACCCCGTTCACCGGCAACAATCCGTTCGCGATCATGAACGACCGCCTGCTGAACTACCCGGTTCCGCCGCGCGAGTTGAATCCGGAGATTTCGCCCGCGCTACAGGAGGTCATCTACCGCGCGCTGGAGCGCGACCCGAAGAGCCGCTACCCCAAAGCTCGCGAGATGGCCTGGGACCTGGCGCATCTGGACCAGGTGGGCGCGGCGGAGCGTCCCGAGCTGCTCGAGTGGCGAAAACGCCGGCGGCCGTGGCTGCGGCAGATTTTTTTCTACACCATGATGGCGTTGATTCCGGTGGCGATCTTCGGCCTGCTGCTGTACGTGGCCAAGCACAGTTGATTCACACGGCCTTGGGGACTCACATGTGGGCCAGGCCGGCCGAGGCACTTTCGAAAACCCTCTTGCCTTCCGCCGCCTCCGATGCGCCATGGCGCGTCCGTGTCCGCAGGCTGGGAAAAACCTTCTATGTCTCGCCTGGTTCTATGACCGCGAGATTCGGTGTGGGCCAGGAAGAACCTCGCCCGCGAGCGGGCGTTGGCAAGCTGGAGGCAGCCCGAATATGGGCGGTTAACCGGCGGTGGACATGCGGCTGTCATCGTTGGACGGCGGCTGGCAGATGCGGTTGTGCTGGCGTTCAATGGCGGCGAACAGGAGGGCAGGCTGAATTGGCTTGGTGACGTAGTCATCCATGCCGGCCTCCAGGCAACGCTCGCGATCGCCCGCCAAAGCGTGAGCAGTGAAAGCGATGATGGGGATGCGCCCACCGGAGCGCCGTTCCCGGGCGCGGATTTCGGCGGTAGCCTCGAATCCACCCATTTCGGGCATCTGTATGTCCATCAGTACCAGGTCGAAGCACTGCCGCTCAAAGGCGGCCACCGCTTCGACTCCGTTGTCCGCGGTCACCACCGTGTAGCCGCGCTTGTGCAGCAGCCGCAGGGCGAGCTTCTGGTTGACCGGGTTGTCTTCGGCCAGCAAGATGGCGACCGAAGTGGAGCGCGGCGGAGGACTCTCGACGACTGGGACGGCTGCGGATGGCAAGGCCGCGCTCCGTGCAGATTCGACGGCGGTGGCCAGGGCCGCCAGGTCCGCAGCGCGAGCGCTTTCGCCGTTTGCCGGCTCGGCCTGCCGCGGTGCGCTCTCGAACCGCGCGGTGAAGTGAAAGCAGCTTCCTTTCCCGGGCGCGCTCTCCACCCAGATCCGCCCCTGCATCAGGGCCACGAACTGGGCACAGATGGTGAGTCCGAGGCCCGGGCCGCCATGGCGCCGCGTGTGCGACCCATCGACCTGAGAGAAAGGCTCGAAGATCAAGGCTTGGTTCTCCGGCGCGATGCCGATGCCGGTGTCGGCGACCTCGAATTGCAGCAGGAGGTTGTCCGCCGCGTCTTGCAGTTCCACGCGCAACGAAACGTGGCCCCGCTCGGTAAACTTCACCGCGTTGCCGAGCAGGTTGATCAACACCCGGCGCAGGTGGACCGGGTCTCCCATCATGAGGCGGGGCACGCCGGAGCCGATCGAAGACTGTGCTTCGAGATTCTTGCGGCGGGCCTCGAACTCGATGTTGCGCATGGCCGCGCTCACCAACTCGGGCAGATCGAAGACAGCCGTTTCCAATTCGGTCTTGCCGGCTTCGATCCTGGAGAGATCGAGGACCTCGTTTAGGATCCCGAGCAGCGATCCGGATGAGTTGCGCACCGTCAGCAGGTACTCCCGCTGTTCGGCCGTGAGAGCGGTATCGAGAGCCAGTTCGGTCATACCGATGATGCCGTTCATGGGCGTGCGGATTTCGTGGCTCATGTTGCAGAGAAACTGATCCTTGAGGCGCGCGGCCTGGCGAACCTCGCGCAGCAGATGTTCGATTTCGATCTTCTGCTGCTCCACCGTATCGCGCTCGCCTTCGGCGCGAGCCTTTTCGAGATTCAAACTCCGGGTGCGCTCCGCCACGGCGTCTTCCAGTTCCTTTTGCCGCCGCAGCATGCTGCGAACGCGCCAGTCCCAAATCAGGCGGGCCAGAAACGCGACCGTGGCCAGGACCGCCAGTTGGCACCACCAGCTACGCCACCAGGCGGGACGGATGGTGAACGCGAGGCGCGCGGGCGCTCCCCGCCAGGGGCCTTGCCCGGCATTGGACTGCAACTCGAAGGTGTAATTTCCGGCGGGCAGGCTGGGGAAATACGCTTCGCGCGACTGGGTTTCCGTCCAGCGCTCTTCGAGGCCGGCGATGCGGTAGCGGAAGCGCACCGTGTCCTCGTTGACGAACGTCAGGGCCGCATAGTCAATCTCGAGCGACCGCCGGGACCACGGCACCGAAATCCCTTCGCCGACGCCGACGTTCGACCCGCCCATTGCGGCGGCGGTGAGTAGCACCGCCGGGGCTGCCGTGGGGCGCGCTGGCAGCCCGGTGGCGGGAATCCGAAAATGGGAGATGCCGCGGCAGGTGCCGATCCAAACACTGCCGTCGGCGTCGGCCCAAAAAGCGTTGGCATTCGTATCGTCCCAGACCAGCCCGTCGGTGCGGTCCAGGTGCCGCCAGGAGTTGCCGTCCAGAATGTCCACGCCTTGATCGCTGCCGAACCAGGTCCAGCCACGGCGGTCGCAGCCGATGAAGAAAACCTTCCCCGACCGCAGCCCGTCTTTGGTCGAGAAGTGGCGCCAACGCGGATGCGGGCCATCGAACACGAGCTGCGACACGCCGACGGGTTCGACGTAGGAAATCCACAACGAACCGTCTTGCGCCTCGGCCAATTTGCTTACCCGGTCATGGAGGAGCCCGTCGGCCTTGGTCAGCCGCGTCCACCGGTCTGCCTCGAAGCGGAGCAGGCCGCCCCAGCCGCCAACCCAAAGCCGTCCTTTCCGGTCGACCAACGATGTTTCGATGTACTCGGTTTTATGTTCCGACGGCAGCGTCTGGCGTTCGAAGCGGAAGGAACGGCCTCGGCTTCGAGCGAGATACAATCCGTTGGTGGTGCCCGCCCAAACGCGATTTTGGTTATCGACGGCAATCGTGCTCACCCAGGGATTCTCCAGGCCCGATTCCCGGCCGTATGCCGTGGCCACGCCGCGGCGCGGATCGACGTGAACGGCGCCGCTGGCCTGTGCCACCCACATGGAACCGTCGGGCGCCCAGGCCATACCGGTTGTCGCGCCGGCTGGCAGGCCGGGCATCCGCAGGTCCCCCCACCGTCCGGTGGTTTCGTCAAAGCGGCTGACTCCGGCATCGTGGATGGTCCACAGCACGCCTCCGGAGTCGCGCCGAATACCCCAGACTGATTCGGACGAAAGTCCCTCCGATTCGGTCCACTGATCCCAGTTCGGATAGCCCAGCCACCGCGCCAAGCCGCCACCCCACATCCCGATCCAAATCGAGCCCTCGCGGTCCTGGAGAGCGCAGATAACGGAACTGATCGGCAGGCCGCGCGACTTTCCGATGATTTCCCAGCCCGCCGCCGTGCGGCGCGCCAGCCCGCGGATGGTGGGGACCCACAATTGACCATCCTGGCCGATGTGAAGCGTCCCCGAGTACGCCGGCGGCAGATCCCGATCCCGGCGAAGAAACCGCCGCTCCCCTTTAGGCAACTCGATCAGCTTGCCGCGGCTGCGGGCCCAAAGATTGCCCTGGCGGTCGAAGATCACCGAGTACCACATATCTTCCGGAACGCCCCATCCGGCAGCAAAAACAGCCCGCCCATTCTCCAACCGGCAGAGGCCGGTGCCACACGTGTACCAGACCGAGCCTGTCGCGGATACCGCGACGCTGCGCACTGTCTGCGCCTTTGACTTGGGAACCCGGTATAGGGCGGAGGTGGGTTTCCCGGCTCCGCCCAGCGGCGAAGCCAACACCAAAAGACCCTGCGTCAGGCCCACATACAGGCGCCCGAAAGAGTCGGAACCGACGGCGTTTGCCCCGGTTCCGGGTGAGATATCCACTGTTTCGAACCTCTCCCCGCGCAGCCGTGCCAGGCCGCGCGGCGTCGCTACCCAAAGTGTCCCATCCTGGGTCTGGTCGATTGCCCGAACCTCGGAGGCCGGCAGACCCTCGGCCACCGTGAAACTGCGGAAGCGGCGGCCATCGTAGCGGTAAAGGCCATTTGACGTCGCGATCCACAGAAACCCTGCGCGGTCCTGGAGCAAGGCATGAATGGACTGATTGGGCAGCCCCGACTCCCGGTCGTAGTACTTGAAACTATAGCGTTGTGCGTAACCGCCGGCCGATAGCAGGGCCACGCAGAAAAGCGCACGTGCGGCGCGACATCTCACTCTGTCCGTGTTATCGGCTGAACCGAAGTGGGGCTATAGAGGCGCCGGCGGCGCTCGCGCCGCGGCAAGGGGGAGGCGTCTCCCCTGCCCCGCCGGTCATCGCGAGTGGTTGCGATATCCTGGCAGCGGGTGCGCGGCTTGCTGCGTCTATGGTGAAGAAACAAACATTTCGATGACAAATACAAAGTGTTGTCGATGCCGTGCTCCGGTCGGCGTCGGGGCGAAGAAACTCATCCGTTTTGCAGCTTCCACAGCCGCCTGACTGTTCGGATCGGACGGCTGCAGCGAGTGCGCCTCGACGAGCTGTCCCGAAGGCGTTACGAGTCCAAACACACAGACTGGCCGGACCGTGGCGCCGGAGGGGATCGGGACCCGTCCATAAAAGCGCATGATCTTCTGCGCTCCCGCCATCCCGTTTGCCGGTCCTCGGGCCGTCATCTGGTCAGTGGGGACAAACAGGCCAGCATCGGCGGTGGGAAGTTCCGAAAGGCTGTCAACCGAGATCTTCGATACGGTCTTGCCGGCTTCGGTTACGGTCACCGTTCGAGGCAACAGACAGTCGCCAAGCTGTGGTGCGTTCGAGTAATCGTAAGCGTAGTAGCGCCCTGGCACTTGCGACTGCACCTGTAGCAGCCCGGATTGTGGATCGATGCACTCCTCGGTTTCCTCCCAGCTTCGACCAGGCGTCGCAGGCGCCGCGCTTCCCGAAGCGGAGAGCAAAACGCAGGTGACTTTTGCGCCGCGGAGGACAGCCGTCGACGTTCGGATCAAGCCGTGAGCGACGTTCTCGGATGACGGAATCGGGTCGAACAAGGCCGCCCGCGCCTCGTGCAAACGGAGTGGAATGGTTCTCGCCGTTCCGTCTTCGAAAAACGCCGTCTTTGAAGCGATGCGAGTCGTCGCGAATCCGCCCCCGGCGGCTTTCGCCGTCCAGCGGAGCCCTTGTTGGGGATCGAACACATCCTCCATCTTCCAAGCGCCGTCATATTGCGTTTGACCGCCGGAATTTGTCGTGAAGCTTACTTTGAGATCGTAACCGCGGCCCGCATTTCGCAAAGAGTAACTATCTCGGGCGCGCGCAAGAAGTAGAAGAATGTCTGCGCGACTTTCGGGTGTGTCGGCGGCCTGGATTGGACCGGTCACCAGTTCGAGAGGATCGCTGGGTATGGGCGCCATCCTCGGTGTGCCTTGGCCAAAAGTCGCAAGCGATAGTCCGCCTGCCGCGATCAACCGCAACATTCCCTTGGAGACCATGAAACTAACCCTCCCGAACAGATTCTACATCACTCGTGATCGGCGTAAATCGCAGCCTGGGCTCGTACGGCTTCCCGCTTCGAAGCAATGCGGACGCTGTTCCGCCGCCCGATCCGCCGGCTGCTCCACCGCCAGTCCCACCGTCTGTTCCGCCACCCGATCCGCCGCCTGCTCCACCGCCGGTCCCACCGCCTGCTCCGCCAAGTGTTCCACCGCCTGCTCCACCGCCGGTCCCGCCACCTGCTCCACCGCCGGTCCCGCCACCTGCTCCAGCACCTGCTCCGCCACCGGTTCCGAACCCTCCTCCACCACCCGTTCCGAACCCTGCTCCACCCCCTGATCCGGCGCCGACCCAGGTGGTACCACCGGCAGTCACCGGGTACTGGAGCGAAAACAACACGCCCGCTTGGGTTTCGATGCCAGCGACGGTAGCCTGAAGGGGAACGTCTCCCTGGCCAAGGCCCGCTGGAACGATCAGGTTGATCTGATAAAGACCGGCGCTGGAGAGTCCTGCGAATATCGGTTTGACGGCGACATTATTGATGTAAAGGCTGACCTTATTTGTCGTTGGCGCCGCACCGGTGAACGCCTGTCCGGCCGGGACGGCGGGATTGGTCGGCCCTAGCCCGACAGCGAAAAGCTCCACGGTGTCGCCTGCCTGCGCGGCCACCGTGGGATAGCCAAGCGAATTCCCGGTGGGGCCGAGGATATCGTAGGCTCCTCCACCATAGGCTCCCGAACCGTCCGGCCTGAGAATGATTCCAGCCACATGTCCCGTTTGAAGCAGGTCGAACGACGGCGAAAACTGGCTCAGAGTCACGATCGCCGTTGCGGTGCCGGCGGCGGTGGTCACGACTACGGTTACCGGTCCTCTCGCCGTGTCGTCGGGCGCCTGCAAGTTGATCTGCCCGGGACTGACAAATTGAAGATACGCAGCTTTACCGTCGATTTCCACCTTGGTCCCGCCCAGCGAAGTGGGGAAGTCGCCGTTCCAGACGTCGGTTCCGCTGGCAAGGTTGTTGCCGAAAATCGATACCCATTCGCCTGGCTGGATGATGCTTACCGTGCCGCAAAGAGGAACGATGCCGCCGGGCGAAATGGACGGGGCCAAGGCCTGGCTCGTGCGAGCGGCTTTCGCGCCCGCGGCATTGAAGAATCTCACTCCGGCATCCTGGCGGGCCATGGCCAGCCGGACGGCGTGCATCAAGGGCATGCTCTTAGAGCTGCTGCGATTTTGTTTGGCGGCCAGGACACTTGCGATGGCCTCCACCGTGATGCCCCGCACGCCGGTGCCGATAACGGATGCCGAGGCGCTTGTCATCATCGCCATGGCCGAGCCGGTAACCGCCGCATAGATCTGCCAATTCCCAGCGGTGCGCTGCAGGGCCTGGCGCAGATCCGCTGCGCGGAGGGTGGCGAAGTAAGCCTCCAAACGACGGTCCAGGTCGAGTTTTCGCGTAGCGCGCATGGGTTACGTAAGGGCGCCCGGGAGATCAGTCCTCATTGGCGCCGCTCCTCCATTTTGCCGAAACCCTTCATCTGTCTTGAGGTTACGCCAACCTATCGAATACAACCAATAGCACTTTGGGGCTAGTCCAATGCTTCCGCAGGCTGGAGGAGCCGCGGGTTTTAACGCTCTTTCCTGTTGAACGGAGGCGTGAAACATCATACAGCGAGACGCTTACCGCGTGCCCAATCGTTACCCAAGCACGATTCCTGCCGCCACAACATTACGTTCTACGGAACAACCGGCAGCCAAATCGCACTGGGCTGTTCGGTAGAGCGAAAAACCGTCTGGGTCGCCTTGATGTAATCGTCCGGCGCGGCAAAAAAGATGTTGGGGACGTAGGTTTGCGGGTTTCGATCATACAGCGGGAACCAACTGGACTGGATCTGCACCATGATCCGGTGGCCGGGAAGGAACACGTGGTTGGTGGCCGGCAACGCGAAGCGATAGCGTTGAACCTGGCCGGCCGGGATGGCGGAGGGGTGTTCGAAACTCTCACGGTAGCGGCCGCGGAAAATGTCCATGGCAACCGCCAGTTGATAGCCACCCATTTCGGGCTGGCTCGGCACTTCGTCGGGAAAGACGTCGATCAGTTTCGCCACCCAGTCGGAGTCCGTACCGCTGGTGGCGGCGAACAGGTCGGCGGCGGGCGCTCCGCTGATGCGAACCGGCGCCGTGAGCACGGGCGTTTGATACGTCAACACATCGGTCCGATCGGCTACCGTGCGCTGATCTGTAACCAGCCACGTTTTCCAACGGTCGTAGTCCGCGAATCGAACCGGCCGCGGCAGGTAAGGCACGGGCTTGGCGGGATCGGAAACGTAGGAATCGGCGGCGGCTCCCGAAGATGCCGGCTTGTCAAATCCCAAGCCGAATCCCGGCTCCAGATACAGCGGCTTCATGGGCGAAGCACAATGCTCGTCGCAGGCCAGGGGCCAGATCCTCAAACGGTCCCAACGATTCTCGCCGGTGTTGTAGATGAACACGGGTGGCGTCTCCGCCTTGAGAGCTCCGGACTTCAGATACTGGTCGAAGAATGGCTTCAGCACATCGCGCCGGAATTCGAGCGCGGTATCGCCAACCCATTTCAACGGCCCGAGATTGTAGGCATCATAGTTCACCTGGCTGTGCCGCCACGGGCCCATCACCAGGTAGTTGTGATCGGCTTGTCCTTTGGCCTTGAGGGCCAGGTAACAGTGAATCGCGCCCCACATGTCCTCTTGATCCCATAGCCCTTGAATCCACATGGTCGGCACCTGGGAGGGTTGCGCGGCGACCAGCTTGTCGAGCGCCTGGCCCTGCCAAAACGCGTCGTAAGCGGGATGTTCGATCATCTTCTCCGCCGCCGGAAGCTGATCGAGGCCATGCGAGCGAACCCAGGCGCCGGCCGAGCCGACCCTCCGGAATGCTTCGTAGTCGTCATAGGCATCACGAGGCACTTCTTCGCCCGCGCCTTTTTGCGCGGTCTGTTCCAGGATGTAATCGAGGTTGATCTGCCGGAACGCGCCGTAGTGGAACCAATCGTCGCCCATCCAGCCATCCACCATGGGGCTCTCCGGCGCGGCGACCTTCAGCGCCGGATGCGGGCCCAAAAGCGCCATCACAACCGTAAAGCCCTCGTACGAAGAGCCGATCATGCCCACGCGTCCGTTCGACTCCGGGGTGTTCTTCACCAGCCAGTCGATGGTGTCGTAGGCATCCGTGACGTGATCGACCTGGGTCTGGTTGAGAGCGCCGCGCACCGGGCGCGTCATCACATAATCCCCCTCCGACTTGTACTTGCCGCGCACGTCCTGGAAGACACGGATGTAGCCATCGGCGACGAACATCTCGTCCGCCTCCGGCAAGGTTGCCAGCATGTGCGTGCTGTTGTTTCGGACGGTGCGTTTGGAAGCGTCATAGGGCGTTCTGGTGAGGAGAATCGGTGCGTTCCGCGCTCCCTTGGGAACGATAATCACGGTGAACAGTTTCACGCCGTCGCGCATGGGGATCATCACCTCGCGCCGTACGTAGTCATAGCCGGATGCGGGGGCGGTGAAGGTCTGAGGAATATCGTTGTCAACCGTCCCCGTTTGCTGAGGCGCGGCAATGGCCGGCTGCCAGGCGATACCGGCTAAAGCCGCCAGCAGGCAAACTCTCAGGCCGGACAATAGTGTTCTCTTACCGGAAACCGGGAACCAAGCCGTCCAGCATCCAAAGCGAGGAGTCTCATCAAGGGCCATCTGACGATTCTACCCAGGTTTGGCTCGGCGAGCAGGCTACCCCACCAGAGGGTGTGCGCACGCACAGCAAGAGCGCAACGTCCCGTTGTATACTGGACAAGACCCGTAGCTCCGAAATGGAAGCTCCGAGTCTCGCACAAGGACGAGGAGACCTGAATGATACGCCGATTCACCTCCACGATTACCCTCCTGTTGTTCCCGATTTTCTCTGCCGCCGCGCAACCGGCCCCTTCACCAGTGCTCCAGGCCATGAAGGCCGAGCTCGACCGGTCGATGGAAAAGTTCAAGACGCAACCGGTTCCGCCCTATTTCCTGAGCTACGAGATCGTCGAGAGCCGCGGCGCCAATGTCTCCGCGGAATTCGGCAAGATCGTCAACAGCGGTGAAAGCCGGAACCGCCAGCTCGATATCGATCTGCGCGTGGGAGATTACAATCTCGATAACACGCGCGAGATTCGCGGCGGCAATGCGCAGATGGGGTTCGAGAACTTCCGGCCTGTCGCGGTGCCCATCGACGACGATCCCGATGCGATCCGGGCAGTGCTGTGGCACAACACCGACGAGCGGTACAAGCGCGCGGTCGAGCAGCTCACCAAGGTCAAGACCAACGTACAGGTGAAGGTGGCGCAGGAGGACCAATCCGCCGATTTTTCGCGCGAAGAACCCCAGCGGTTCAGCGAGCCGCTCGTCCAAATCCAGGTCGACAGGCGCGCGTGGGAAGAGAAGCTGCGCAAGTACACGGCGCCCTTTGCCAAGTACACCGACATTTATCAGGCGACCGCTTTTCTGCAAGCGTCCGCCGAATCGCGGTGGTACGTGAACAGCGAAGGAGCCGTCATCCAGACCTCGCAGCCGGCCTTTCATCTCTTCGTGGTCGCGGGCACCAAGGCCGATGACGGAATGGAGCTGCCGCTCTATGAATCGTATTTCGGATTCACGGAAAAAGATCTCCCGGATGACGCCACGGTGCTCAAAGACGTGGACAAGATGATTCACAACCTGGAGGCGTTACGCGTGGCGCCAATGGCGGATCCCTACACCGGACCCGCGATACTGTCCGGCCGGGCCAGCGGAGTGTTCTTCCACGAAATTTTCGGCCACCGGGTCGAGGGCCAGCGCCAGAAGAATTCCGAAGACGCCCAGACCTTCAAAAAGAAAATTAATGAGCTGGTGCTGTCGAAGGATTTGTCGGTTTATTTCGATCCGACCGAGCGAAGGCTCGCCAACACGGACCTGGCCGGCTACTACCTTTACGACAACCAGGGCGTGAAGGCGCGACGCGTGACCGTAGTCGAAAACGGAATCCTCAAGACGTTCCTAATGTCGCGCACGCCGGTGGAGGGCATTCCGCAGTCGAACGGGCACGGCCGCGCCCAGTCCGGCTTCAAGCCGGTCGCGCGGCAGTCGAACCTGATCGTCGAAGTCGCGCCCTCCGCCGTCGAACCCGATCTCAAGAAGCTGCTGATCGCCCAAATCAAGGAACAAAACTTGCCGTATGGTCTGTATTTCGACGATATTCAGGGCGGCTTCACCTTCACCGGCCGCACCATTCCGAACGCATTCAACGTCATGCCTTTGATGGTGTACCGGATCTATCCCGACGGACATGAGGAGTTGGTGCGCGGTGTCGACCTGATCGGCACGCCGCTCACCACCTTCAGCAAGATCGCCGCCGCGGATAACAAGCTCGCCGTGTTCAACGGAATCTGCGGGGCCGAATCCGGCGGAGTTCCCGTGTCCGCGGTCTCGCCCGGCATTTTCATTTCGCAAATCGAGTCGCAGAAGAAGAGCAAATCGCAGGACCGCATTCCGATTCTGCCCGCGCCGTTTGAGGGAGGCAAGTAAGTATGCGAATCGCAACGCTGCTGTGTTTTTTTGTGGCCGCTCTCCCCATCGGGGCGCAGGACGACGTCCTCATGCGAGCCATGCGCGATGAAATGGCCCGCTCGATGAAGGAGCTTCAGCTCGCGAATTTGGAAAAGCCGTACTTCATCGCCTATCGCGCCACGGAACGGGACGATACCGGTGTCGGCGCCAGCTTCGGCGCACTGACCCACAGCAATACCGGCCGCACCCGCATGTTCAGCGCGGAGGTGCGCGTCGGCGATTACCAGTTCGACAACACCAACTTCTTTTCGATCAACTTTGGAATGGGCACCGAGATCCAGACCGCCTTTTTTGGAAACACCCAACTCCCTCTGGACGACGACTACAAGGAGTTGCGGCGGAAGATCTGGCTCGCCACCGACTCGGCTTACAAGAAAGCGGTCGAGGATTTTTCCAAGAAACGCGCCGCGCTTCAAAACAAGAATCGTGAAGACGATATCCCGGATTTCAGCCACGAAACGCCGGTGACCACGATCGATACCGCTCCGCCGGTTCAAGTCGACCGCGCCAAGTGGGAGACCATGGTGCGCAGCCTTTCGGCGCTGTTCCGCCAGGCGCCGGAGGTTTTCACGTCTCACGTATCGCTGGATGCAGTGAACACCGCTACCCGCTATCTCAACAGCGAAGGGTTCTCTTACACACGAAGCCATTCTGCGATTACGTTCGACGCGAGCGCCGCCACGCAGGCTCCCGATGGAGGTCAGATCGAGGACTTCGTCTGGCTGTATGCCAAATCGCTCTCCGAGCTCCCCAGCGAGCAGGAGCTGTCTGCGCGCGTGATTGCGCTGGGCCGGGAAGTCTCTGAGCTTCGCTCCGCGCAACGCCTCGAGAACTACAACGGACCGGTGCTGTTCGAAGACGATGCGGCCGTGCAGGCGTTCCGGCTGGCGTTCGTGCCGGATGTGGTGGGGACGCGCCGCGTCATTTCAGACATGCCGAACATGCAGAACCCGGGCGGCCAGGCGGAAAATCCATTCCTCGATAAAATCGGCGCGCGCGTCCTTCCCGCGTTCCTGAGCGTCACCGACAACCCGACGCTGGCCGAGTTCCATGGGACGCGGATGGCCGGTTTTTCAAAAGTGGACGAAGACGGGCTGCCCACGCGCGAAACGCGGCTGGTGGAAAAGGGGATCCTCAAGACTCTGCTGACGTCGCGCGATCCGGTGCGCGGAATCGAGCACTCGACCGGCAGCCGCCACGCGGGACAGGCCGCGCCCACCAACATCATCGTGACCCCTGAAAATGGCCTTTCCGCCGCGGATCTTCGCGCCAAGCTGAAGGACCTGGTTCAGCAGCGCGAACTGCCCTTCGGCATCCTGGTGCGGCGCATGAGAACCGCCAATACGCCGCTCGAGATCTCGAAGGTGTTTCCCGACGGCCACGAAGAAGCCATCCGCGGCGTGCAGTTTGTGGGCCTGAATACAGCGGCGTTCAAGGAGATCGTGGCCGCCGGGAAGGAACAGCACATGCTGACCGTGCAGTACCGGCCGCGCGTGACATTCCCGACGTTCTCGTTCGGCGAGGAAGGATCCACGCCATTGAGTCTGGCCGTGCCGTCGCTGCTGTTCGAGGACCTCACGATCCGCAAGGCGCGCGGCGAAACTCCCAATCCACCCGTGGCGAAGCACCCGTTTTTCGACAAGTAACGGCGGCGCTACTTCGCTAGCATCTTGCGGATGGCTTTCAATTCCTGACGCCGTTTCTCGGTGGTCTTGGGATAAGCCATCTTCAGTTCGTTGAGCCTGTCAAGCACTATCTGGGAAACAATCAAGCGGGCGTTCTCCTTATCGTCGGCGGGAACCACGTACCAGGGCGCGTGATGCGTGCTGGTCGCGGCAAGGCAAGCCTCATAAGCCTCCATGTACTGCTTCCAGTATCCCCTCTCCTGAATGTCCGCCATGCTGAATTTCCAGTTCTTTTCCGGCTCGTCAATGCGCTCGAGAAATCGCTTCCGTTGTTCCTCCTTCGATAAGTGGAGGAAGATCTTGATGGTCCGCGTCCCATTTCGATAAAGATGGCTTTCCAGATCCACCATGGAGCGATACCGCCCCTCCCAGATGGTTTTCTCGTCGCGTAACTCCTCCGCAAGCCCCTGAGAGCGGAGAATCTCCGGATGCACCCGAACCACCAGCACTTCCTCGTAATAGGAACGATTGAATATGCCGATCTCCCCGCGTTCGGGAAGCCGGCACGTGGTGCGCCAGAGAAAATCGTGTTCCAGCTCGTCGGCGCTGGGCTGTTTGAAATTGAAAACCTGGCAGCCCTGCGGATTCACCCCGGACATCACGTGACGGATGGCGCCGTCCTTGCCGGCGGCGTCCATCGCCTGAAAAATCAACAGCCCCGCATAGCGTCTCGACGCATAGAAAAGGCGCTGCAGGTTGCTCAACTCCGCAACATGTTCCTCCAGGAGTTCTTGATACTGTTTCTTCGACTTGTAAAACGGCTTGACAATCGTCGGCCAATCCTTGAGCGCGACCTTCTTGCCGGGCCGCACCCGGAAACGCTTCGTGTCGATTTTCATCTTCATCCCTTCGGTTCTTGTGGCACACGCACTGGTGCGTTCCGCGGCGAGACTTTCGGGGACCTGCCCCACTTTCTCGCGTACGGCTGGTGCCTAGCAGTTGGCAGGTCGGGGACCTGCCCCACTTTGATGTCAGCCGTTTAATTCATAGGTTAGTACAGTAGGGCCGGGCATGCCCGGCCCCTACGGATGGCGGCCGGGGCGTCACACGATTTTTTCGTGATGCAATCCGAACGCAGCCAGCTTTTCACAGGTGGACTTGTAATCGGTGTGGAGAATGCTTCGAATCCCCAAGCCTTCCGCGACCTCGACGAACATCGGTGTGTTTTCGATATAGACTACCTGCCGGACTGGTGCCTGGACAATGTCCAGCGCCTGCCGGAAGATCTCCGCGTCGGGCTTGCGGACGTGGACGAAGCAGGAGGAAATAAAGGCATCCACGAACCCGTCCAACTTGAATTTTCGAATCCGGTACGCATTCACTTCGCGCGCTTCGTTGCTCACCACGGCAATCTTCAGCCCGTACCGTGCCTTGAGCTGAGTGACCAGCTCGATCATCTCGGGGTACGCCTTCGATTGGGCGAACATGAAGCGCCGGAACTGCGCCCGGGTGAACGGCCGCTTTTGGTGGAAGACCACCCGCGCTAAGTACTCATCGAGCGTAATCTTCCCCTCCTCGTGAGCTTCGAAGGTCAGGTGGTGCCGCTCCTCCATCTCGGACCACTCGAGCTTGAAGTTCCTGGCCGCCCGTTTGCGGGCGTGACGATCCCACCCGTTGCTGAGCAGGACACCGCCGACATCCAGAAAGAGGACCGTGACTTTTCGAATCGCCATCGGCGGTTATCGTATCAGATTTGCCCGCCTCCCCGTGTGCCCATAACTCGGCGTGTCGAGTATGGTACACTGAAAGCGCTGGAAGTTGATCCGCAACCCCTTCTCCCCCTGATTGGCGAGTCGGCTCGCCGGTTTTCCTCCTCAAACAAACTAACGACTCAATGAAAAATTTCTCTGAACTCCCCCTCTCTGCCGTGCTGAAGAGCAATCTTGCAAGGCATGGCTTTACCGAAACAACTCCCGTGCAAGCCCAGGCCATCGAGCCCGCGCTGGCCGGCACTGACCTGGTCGCCACCGCGCAAACCGGCACCGGCAAGACGCTGGCGTTTGTATTGCCTCTGATCCACCTCCTCGGCAAGCTGCCGCCGCAAACCGGCATCCGCAGCGTGATCCTGACGCCTACCCGTGAACTCGCCATGCAGATTCACGAAACCTTCGTCAAAATGGCCGCTGGCACCGGAATACGCGCCACGGTGGTAGTCGGCGGCGTCAGCGAGCGGACCCAATTGAACTCGATTCGACAAGGCGCGCAAGTGCTGCTCGCCACGCCGGGCAGGCTCTGCGATTTCCTCAGCCGCCAACTCGTCGATCTCGGAAAGGTCCGCATCCTCGTCCTGGACGAGGCCGACCGTATGCTCGATATGGGCTTCCTCCCCTCCGTCAAGCGAATCATGGCGGCTCTGCCCGCCGATCGCCAGACGATGATGTTCTCGGCCACCATCGAAAGCTCCGTCAAACATCTGGTCTCGACGCAGGTCCGCAACGCGGTCCGCATCGAAGTCGGTTCCACCATCAAGCCGGTCGAACAGGTCGACTTGCATCTTTACGAAGTGGAGCAGGATGGCAAACTGGGCCTGCTACAGACCATGCTGCGCGAAGAGGCGGGTTCCTTCCTCGTCTTTGCCCGCACCAAACGCGGCGCCGACCGCCTGTCGAAGAAGCTCTCGCACGAAGGCGTGAAATCCGCCGCCATCCACGGCGACCGCAGCCAGAACCAACGTAACCAGGCATTGCGCGGTTTTCAGGACGGGCAGTACCGCGTCCTGGTCGCCACCGACGTGGCGGCCCGCGGCATTCATGTGGAAGGGATTTCCCACGTAGTGAACTACGATCTGCCGCAAGTTCCGGAAGACTTCATTCACCGCGTCGGCCGCACTGGCCGCGCCGGCGCGCGCGGCACGGCTTCGACCTTCGCCACGCGGTCCGAGCGCGCCGAGGTCGCCCACATTGAGCGCACCTTGACCACCCGCCTGATCCGGCGCCCGGTCTCGAACGGCGTTCCCTGCGAACAGCGGGCAACCGCTCCCGTCATCGTCATACCCTCTTCGACACCCGCGCGGCAGCGCCTTTCGAGGACCTTCGCGCCAAGAACGAAAGCCCGCCGCCGGTTCGCCGTCTAGCCGTAGGGATGGGATAGGCGATCGGTTTTGGCGGTCTGGCAGCGAACTTTCGGGAATCGCGGCAAATCACCGGCGACAAGATCGCCGGCGTTACCGGTCACATCTCCTTGCGATCCGCCTTGTCCACGTGCGCGTCCGGCACCGGCGACGAACGATACACCGAGAAATCCTCGACGTTCTGCAACACAATCGTCGGAATGCCGGATGCCTTCTGCGCCTTGACGTGCTCCAGATCGATTCGCTTCACCGTATCCAGCACAAATGCCGGCCGCCGGTCTTCCTTCATGTAACCGACCTCCACATTGTTGAGTTCGATTCCCGTGGCGTGGCGAATAAAGAAGCCATAAGCCGGCAGCATGCCGAACATCGAGGGCTCGGGATACTCTTTTTCCCGCTCTGGCGTCGAGTAGGGCTCACGCGGTGGCACGCCGCCGGAGCCTCTGAAGAAAAATGTATTCACCAGATCCGCCGGCTGCTTCGCGACCTGATCCAGCGTCAGGCCGCCGCGGTAGAGGATGCGGATATCGCTCAGCTTCACGTCTTCCACGTCGTGCCCGGGAATGCCGCTGATGATCGAGCCATACCGCGGATCGGCGTCGTACACCACCACGTTGCTGATGTTCACTCGCCGCAGCGATCCCACCGCGGTTCCTTCCGGAGCCCGCATCCGGCTGCCCAGCCGAATGAAGATCGGGGCGTTGGAGACCTCCCGCATGGTGATGTTCGAAATCGCGATGTCCTCTATGTGCGCCCCGTCGACCGATTCCAGGGCCAGGCCGCGCGAGCGGTCGAAGACCACGTTCGAGATCGTGATGTTGCGGAAATCGCCCTCCGATTCCGTGCCGATCTTGACGCGCCCCGTCGGGCCGTCGCGGTCGGGAGCCTGCTTGACCGTGCGTTTATACGTGCCGTCCAGCAGCGATCCGATGTCGTAACCGCTGACCAGGCAGTTCACGATGGTCACGTTCTCGGTCGGACGCGCGAAGCCGAGCGCGTGGGTGCCCTTGAGCACGATGGCATCGTCGTTCGGCGTGTTGACGCTCAGGTTGGAAATCCGCACGTTGCGGCAAGAGTCCACGTCGACCCCGTCGCGGTTCGTGTCAATCGTCACATTGTCGATCGTCAGGTTGTCCACGCCAGTGGCCAGGATGCCGAAGTGTCCTCCGGAGAGAATCGAAAAATCGCGCAGCGTCACCTTTCGGCAAAGTTTGAGAGCGATGGCTTTGTCGCCGTCCGCGCCGCGCTCGCGCTCGAGCGCCTTGCCGCCGATCAGGCCGGGGCCCTCGATGGAAACGTTCTCCAGCCCCTCGCCCCAGATGAGACTGTTGTGAAAATGGCTGTGGCCGAAATCCTGAAACTTGTCCCACTGGTTTGGTTCGGCTGCGTCGTAAGCCGCCGGATCCGCCGACGCTTCGAGCGTCGTGCCAGGCTCGAATTGCAGAGTGAGATTACTCCGCAGGCGAATCGAACCGATGATGTAGATACCCGCCGGGAAGTGCACCGTCCCGCCGCCGGCCGCTGCCGCGGCCTCAATCGCCCGGTTGATGGCGGGCGAATCGAGCGCCTTGCCATCGCCCGTTGCTCCATAACTCTTCACATCGAAAACGGCGGCTTGCGCTTGCGCCGGAACGAACCACGGCACAAGCGAGAGCACGAACCAACATTTCATCCGACGTTTCGTCATACGTCTCCTTAGGGGCCTGACGGGAAATGAGCGTTCCAATTGCGAACTGACCGCTCCCTTCGGTCGCGGCTCCGATAGCACGGGGGTGGTTTGCCCCCCCCCGCAGACACGAATGCTCGCGGCCGGAGCGAATCGCGCTCCAACCGCGAGCAGGTTGGGAAAGCAGGCGGTCTGTGAGAGTTCTACTTCGTCGGCTCGGTAACGATGCCGCCGCCCGATTGCTTGGCCTTCTTCTCTTCCTTGCTTTTCTTGGTCGCCATGGCCTTATCCAGCCAGGCATCGGCAATCTTGACCTGTTGGTCGTATTCCTCTTTGGTGTCCGCGAGGTAAGCGCGCTCGCGAATGAGCAGGTTCTCGTACGACATCGCGTCGTCGTACTCCGGGTTGATCTCCAGCGTCTTGTCCAGGTCCTTCAACCCGTCCTCGATCACCGGATCCCATTTTTCCTTGAGCTCCGCCTTGACCTTCTTGTCCTTGATCGGCCCCGGGTCTTCCTGTCTCATGCCGAGACTGGCGAGCGCTTGGCCGAATGCCGGAAACCACCGCGACCAAGCGATGAACCCCAGGCTGTAATAGGCATCGGCGTTATTGGGCGCCACCGCGATGGCTTTTTCGAACCACTGTTTGGCGTCATCCCACTTGTCCTGATTCAGGAACAGGCTGGCGATGGACATAATGGCCAATTGGTCCTTGGGGTTCTGCTCGAGAACCTTCTGAAACTGGTCGTAAGCGGCCTCCGCCATCTGGTCGTTTTCCGGCGACCGTGCCCCAGGAATGTACTGCTGATAGTAGGCTACGGCCAGGTACTCGCGCGCCGAGAGAAACGTTGGGTCGAGGTCGACCGCGTTCTTGAAGTGCTCGACGGCCTGCGGATATTGGGCGCCCTTGAATGCCGCCACGCCCTCATTGACCTGAGAGCGCGACTTCAGCTTGTTGCAGCCGGTGGCCGCGAGAGCCAACGCAACCGCGGCTAGAACGATTGTCAGTTTGCGCATCGCGTATGATCTCCTATTGTCCGAGGTCCTTGTACGGCATCAGGCCGACCTTGTCGATCTGGGCGCCGTGCGCGATGTCAATGACCCTGGCTACCCAACTGAATTCGAGGTTCGGATCGCCCTTGACGAATACGACGCGTTCGGCGCGCGTCTTGAAAATCTCCACCAGGCGATTCTCGAGGGCCGATTCCTCGATCGGATCCTGGTTGATCAGCATGCTGTGATCCTGATTGATGCTGATCACCACCGTGCGGATGTTGTTCTCCGGCGGCGCCCCCGGCGGAGGCGGTTGTGGCACCAGAGCCTCGAGACCTTTCGGCGTCAGCGGTGTGATCACCATGAAAATAATGATCAGCACCAGCAGCACGTCAATCATGGGCGTCATGTTGATGTCGGATTTCGGACCGCCCGTTCCGCCCACTGCCATTGACATAAGATTGCTCCTTTTCGAAAATTCCTATTGCTTTACTTCGCAGCCGCAACCGGTTGCCTTCTTGCCTCGATCTGTTCCGTGAGGAGGCCCAATTGATCCACCCCGGCCGACTGCAGATTCTGCACCACATCGAGCACGGTCTGATACTTGGCCCGCTGATCGGCGCGCAGGAAGCACTCCTTATCCAGCCGGTTGGTGAGCATGTCTTTCACCTTGGGGGCCAGATCCTCGGGCTTCAACTGCGTGTTGTTGAGGAAGACCTTGCCATCGCGGGTGACGGCGATCAGCACCGCGTCGCTCTTGTCGGCGGCCTGCATGGGGACCGGGTTGTGGGTCTTCACCATGTCCACGCTGACGCCGTGCGTCAACATCGGCGTGATGACCATGAAAATGATGAGCAGCACAAGCATGACGTCGACCATCGGGGTGACGTTGATGTCGGCCACGGGCGGCGGCGCCGTGTTTACTTGATATTCGTCCTTCTCCATTGCTGTTTCTCCCCAGGAAGCCGGCTGTACTTACGGGGAGCCGTTTCCGGCCCCCCGCGGTTTTCAACTCGCCGGGAATCCCGACTGTTCAATCGCTCGGACTCGCCGCTACTTGTGGGCGGCGCCGCGCTGGCTGCGCTTCAGGAAGTAATCGATGAGCTCGGAGCTGGAGTTGCCCATCTCCACATCGAAAGCTTCAATCTTGTTCGTGAAGTAGTTGTACATCCACACCGCCGGGATGGCCACGAACAGACCGATGGCGGTGGTTACCAGGGCTTCGGAAATACCGCCGGCCACGGCACCGAGACCAGTCGACTTTTCCGTCGAAATGCCGCGGAACGCGTTGATGATGCCGAGGACGGTTCCGAACAAGCCGACGAACGGAGCCGTGGAACCGATGGTCGCCAGACCCGAAACGCCGCGTTTCAGTTCGGCGTGAACGATGGCCTGGGCACGGTCCAGGGCGCGCTTGGAAGCTTCGATCTCCTCACCCGGGATTTCGGAGCTGATTTGATGGGCCTGGAATTCCTGCAAACCGGCGACCACAACCTTAGCCAGGTGGCTCTTCTTGTAGCGGTCGGCGATCTTGACGGCTTCTTCCAGTTTGCCTTCCCGCAGCGCGCCGGCCACCGCCGGAGCAAACTGCCGGGACTGTTTATGGGCTGCGCTGTAAGCCAGCAACCTGTCGATCATCACGCCGATCGAATACGCGGACATGATGAACAGGAGGATCACGACGGCCTTAGCCGGCGTGCCCATCTGGCTCCAAAGGTGCGGCAGGTCCCAGCCCACCGACTCCTGGAGCAAATACAAGAACGCGAAATGCACATGGACGAACATTCTGATTTTCTCTCCTGCGAGTTGAAATGTTACTGCTCTTGCCGGCTCCGCTTACGCGCCGCCGGGGTACTACTGCAACGTAAAGTTGACATCGATGGTGGTTGACACTTCCACCGGCTCTCCATTCAGCATGGTCGGGCGATAAATCCAGTTCTTCACCGCCTCCAGGGCGGACTGCACCAGCAGCGGATGGCCCCGCACCACCTTCAGGTCCTGCACCCGGCCGTCCTTGCCGATGATGGCGCTCAATTCCACCGTCCCCTGAATACGGGCCTGCTTGGCCAGAGGCGGATACGGCGGCGTGATCTTCGTGATCAGGTTGGCCGCCTGCACATTGCCACCCACGCGGATGCGCTGCGGGGTGAGCGGCTTGGGGGGAGGCGGAGGCGGAGGCGCGGCGGAAGGAACACCACCGATAATGCCGCCTAGCACGCCGCCCACCGAACCGCCGGCCATGCCGCCCGCCACGCCGCCGACTACGCCGACGCCGGTCGAGGGAGGCGGAAGCTCATCTTCCCTGATTTGCGCGATCTCTTTCGGAATCGTTTTCGGCGCCATCAGCTTGCCGGCATCGAATTGCCGCGGAATCACCTTCACCACCTTGGGCTGCTGCGTCTGAGCCGGCGGAGGCGGCGGGGGTGGGGGAGGCGGCGGGGCCACCAGGAAGCTCTGCAGCGTGGCCGCGGGAAGGACGTCGAAGTAGATCATGGGCAGAATCACAAAGACGCCGATCATAAACAACTGGATCAAGGTCGATATCAAGACCGTCCAGCCCTTGTTGGTCTTCCCCGTTTGTACGAATGTCTGGTCAAACATGAGGCACTTCCTTTCCTGCACTCAAGCGCCGTCGCGTCCAGCGGACGGCTCAAAATGTCCCACCGGCGGCCAAAACTCTTGCCGCCTTACTTCACTGCCTTGGCCGCACTCCTCCGCGGAATGTCCGGCCGGGGCGCCGCCGCTGCGACGGGAGCTGTCCGCCCGCCCCGCCGGTCCGCCCACCCATGCCAGAACAACACAATCGGACTGGCCACGAATACCGAAGAATAGGTTCCCACCAGAATGCCGCATACCAGCGCGAACGAGAATCCGTTCAGCACCGGGCCGCCGAACAGAAACAGCGCGATCACCGTCAAAAACGTCAGCCCCGAAGTCATCACCGTCCGGCTCAGCGTCTGGTTCACCGCGCGGTTCATCACCGATTCCAGAGGCTCGCGCCGCGAAATCTTCAGGTTCTCCCGGATACGGTCGAAGATCACGATGGTGTCGTTCATCGAATAGCCCACCAGCGTCAACAAGGCCGCGATCACCGTCATGGTGATGTCCTTATTGAATAACGAAAACAAACCGATCGTAATGATGGTGTCGTGGAAGCAGGCGATCACCGCGCCCAGCCCATAGATCCACTCGAATCGGAAGGCGATATAGGCCAGCATTCCAGCCAGCGCGTACAGCGTGGCCAGCACAGCCTTCTTGCGCAGTTCCGCGCCCACCTTCGGTCCCACCATTTCCACTCCCGCGATGTGGAAAGGAGCCAAGTAGCACTCCTCGCGAAGAGTGTTCATAATACCAGCATTCACACCCGGCGTGGAAGATAATTCGCTAAAATTTGTGATCAGCCCGGAGTGCTCGGTGTCGCGCACCGAGAGCAGCGCCGTCACCAGGTTCTGCAGGTCCTGTTCGCTCGCCGGCACGTTGTTGCGCGCCAGCGCGTCGCGCAGCCGCTCGGCCAACGCGTCATGCCCGGCGTTGTTGAAATCCAGCTTGCCGCTCGCGGATTGCCCGAAGGTAGCGATGAGAACGCCCGCCATGTCCTCGCGATTGACGTTCATCTGTCCCTCGCTCAACGCCTCCGTGCCGATCTCGACGGTGTTCTGCGCGTTGGTCTGGTCCTGCACCGAAACTTCGCCCGTAATCTTGGGCGAGGACGACATGGCGGAGCGAATCTTGTCGAGCGGCGGAGTGTAGGCGAACTTCACCGTCATCATCACGCCCTGCTTGAAGTCGATGCCATACCTCAACCCGCCCTTGGCCGCGATGCTGATGAACCCGGCCGCCGTCAGCACCAGGCTGGCAATGATAAACGGCCACTTCTTGCCCAGAAAGTCGTAATTCGTGTTTTTAAATAATTCCATCGATACGTGCCATGCTGGTGCCCGATGTAAGGTTGGACACCAGCCTTTTCCGTTTTGTTCCCGTTCGCCCGCCGAGAATCCGGACGCCGCCCGGCTTCCGGCCGCCGCACCCGATTCGCGGTCTTTTTTTCCCGATCATTGTATCAAACACGCGTTCCGTAACAACTGCCACCACCATGACCGCTCCCTGACGGTCGCGGCTCCGAAGGCCCGCGCTTCCTAAATACTCAGCGTCTCCATCCGCCGCCGCCCCGACAACTCGTAGTTGAAGATCGTCCGCGACACGAATACCGCCGTGAAAACGTTGGCGGCCAGACCGATCGTCAGCGTTACCGCGAATCCCTTCACCGGGCCTTCCCCGAACAGAAACAGGAAGGCGCACGACACGATCGTCGTAACGTGGGTATCCACGATCGTCCACCAGGCCTTGTTGAAGCCGTTATCGACAGCGGCCACTACGGCCTTGCCGGCGCGCAGTTCCTCGCGGATTCTCTCGAAAATCAGCACGTTCGAATCCACCGCCATGCCGATTGTCAGAATCACGCCCGCGATCCCCGGCAAGGTGAGCGCGGCATGGAAATAGGAAATCGCCGCCAGCAGTATCACGGTGTTCAGCACCAGTGCCAGTACCGCGTTGACGCCGCTGCGCTTGTAGTACAGCAGCATCACCACCACCACCGCCACCAGGCCGGCGATCGCCGCCCGTATTCCTTCCCGGATCGAATCCGCGCCCAGCGACGGCCCCACCGACCTTTCATCTGCCGGCGTGACGCTGGCCGGCAGCGATCCCGAACGCAGGTAGCGCGACAGATCCTCGGCTTCCTCTTCGCTGCCCAGGTTCGTGATCCGTCCGGAATCTTCAATCCTGCTCTGGATCGTGGCCACGCTGACGATCTGGTTGTCCAACACTACCGCCAGCTTGTTGCCGATGTTCTTCTCGGTGAACGTGCCGAACCGGCGCCCGCCATCCGGCGACAAAGTGAAGCCGGTCTCCCACTTGCGGTATTCGTCCTGGCCCGCGTGGGCGTTGCGCATCTCGCTGCCCATGATCACCGCCGGACGCCCCAGCAGGAACCACTCTTCACCCGGCGCCGTGCCGCGCGGCTTGGCCTTGGCCAGCTTGCTGTTGAGCGGCAAAACGCCGCCCTTCTGGGCTAGCGCCGCCTCGCGGCTGGGGAACGGCCCGTCCTTGACCTCGTCGATTTCAAGCACCGCCGCGGTGCCGATCAACTCCTTCACCCGCGCCGGATCGTCCACGCCGGGCAACTGCACCAGCACCTCGTAGTCCGCGCCCGCGCGGCCGTACTTCTGCACGCTCGATTCCGCCACCCCGAGCTGGTTGATGCGGTTGTCGATGGTGTCGATGGTGCGCTCCACCGTGTCGCGCTTGAGCGCAATCAAATCCGAAGGCTTCAGCCGCATCGTGTAATCGGTGGAATTCACCACCGTCAGCACGTAGGCGCTGTATCGGTCGTTCACCAGGCTGCGGAACGCGCTCGACTGTTCCGCCGCCACGCCCTTCACGGTGATGACGATATTGTCGGCATCCGCCACCGACGTCGGCTGGGGCGGATCGGTGCGGTCCATGGTCGAAAAGCCGATGTTTTGCTTGGCCATGTCCGCCTTGATGCGCTCCATGGCCTGATCCGCGTCCGCTTTCACCGCGTCCTCGACATGCACCTCTTCCACCAGTTGGCTGCCGCCCTTCAGGTCGAGCCCCAGGCGGATGTTGTCCTTCAGATTCTGGACCAGGTCGGTTTTCGATTTGGGCAGACCGATGATGCCGAAAATGCACAGCAGGATCGTCACCACAATCACCACGGTTCGCCACTTCAAATTCTGTGTCATGGAATGGAAATGCCTGTTAAATAGAGATTGCTACGATTGCGCCTTCTTGATTTCGCCCGAGACGAGGCTCGCCACCGAACCGCGCGTGACCTGGATCTTGACGTTATCCGGCTTCACGCGCAGCACCAGCTTGTCCTCGTCGATGGCCACGATGGTGCCGATGATCCCGCCCGAGGTCACCACTTCTGTGCCGTTCTGCAGGCCGGCCAGCATCGCCTTCTGCTGTTTGCGCTGCTTCTGCATGGGCATGAACAGCAGGAAGTAGAAAATTCCGAAGATCAGGAGGATGGGGAGGAGTCCCCCCAGCGAGCCCAACGGTCCGGAGGGCGTCGCTGTTGTTTGCAAATAAAAACTGAAAATCACGTTTTGGCCAAACTGAGGGCTACCCGGCATCTTCCGCCGGCCGGGCACACTCCAAATATTCCGGGAACGAACCCGATATTATAGCAAGCCTTATCTCCCGCATGATGTCAAGGTACCGCCGCAGGTTGTGGCGGGTGGCCAGCATGGCGAACAGAATCTCCCCCGCCAGAAACAAATGCCGCAAATAAGCCCGTGAATACCGCTGGCAGGTGTAGCAGCCGCAATGGGGATCGAGCGGCCCCGCATCGTCCTTATAGCGTGCATGTTTGATCACTACGCGACCAACGCTCGTGAAAAGGTATCCGTTGCGCGCATTGCGGCTGGGCAGCACGCAATCCATCATGTCCACGCCGCGCGCCACGTATTCCCCCAGCTCCGCCGGCATGCCCACGCCCATCGCGTAGCGCGGACGCGACCGCGGCAGCGCGGCTTCGCTCGCCTCCACCATCTCGAGGCTCAGCGGACGCGGCTCGCCCACCGAAAGGCCGCCAATCGCATAGCCGTCGGCATCCAGGTCCGCCAGTTCCGTGGCGCACTCGCGCCGCAGGTCGGCAAATGTGCTGCCTTGCACAATCGGAAACAGCGCGTGCCGGGTTTCGAGCTCGGATAGCCGCCGCGCGTGATGCCCCGCCGCCTGCCGCGCCCAACGCACCGTGCGCTGCATGGCCTCGCTCGCCGTTTCGCGGCTCACCGGGTATTCCGGGCATTCGTCCAGCGCCATCAGAATGTCGCTGCCAAAAGCCAATTGCGCATCCACCGTCGATTCGGGCGTGAAGCGGTGCGAGTCGCCATTCAGGTGCGACTGAAACGTCACCCCGTCCTCATCGATCTTGCGCAGCCCGCTCAGGCTGAACACCTGGAACCCGCCCGAGTCGGTGAGGATGGCGTGGGGCCAATCCATGAACCGGTGCAGCCCGCCCAGACCGCGGATCGTTCCCGCCCCCGGCCGCAGATAAAGATGATACGTGTTGGCCAGCAGGATGCGGACGCCCAGGTCTTCGGCCAGGTCCCGCGAGCTCAGCCCCTTCACGGTCGCCTGCGTGCCCACCGGCATGAACACCGGCGTTTCGATCACCCCATGCGCCGTATGCAGCAACCCCGCCCGCGCCCGAGTCCGCGCACATTCCGCCACCACCTCAAACTCGATCTGCCGCAAGATCTGATGGTATCAGCGTGGGGCAGGTCCCCGACGTCCCCGACCTGCCAACCCGCACGAAGCCCGGGCCCGGCCGCGATTCGATCGGGCGCTCGCGCCCCGCGCGATACAATAGGACTGTGAACGCCGTCGCCACAGCCCGGCTCGACCGCTCCGTCTTCGAAGTGGTCCCGCTCGACGAGGATCGGAGCGACCGCGAATACTGGCTCATGAAATCGCCCGCCGAGCGCATGGAAGCCTTGGAACTGATGCGGCAGATCGTCTATGGCTATGATCCAGCTACCACCCGACTTCAAAGAGTTCTTGAAGTTGCTGAACTCAAGTGAGGTCCAGTACCTGGTAATCGGCGGTTACGCCGTGAATTACTACGGATTTGCCCGCGCCACGGCCGACTTCGACATCTGGATTGCGGTCACCAAGGAGGACGCGCGGCGCCTGGAGCAGGCGCTGCATCGGTTCGGCTTCCCAGACGCGGCGGCGGCCTCGTTTCTGAAAGAGCGTCAGATCATTCGAATGGGCGTTCCGCCCCTCCGTCTGGAGATTCATACCTCTATAGCGGGTGTGGAATTCGCCGCGTGCTACGCGCGACGCGTGGAAACCGAGCTGGATGGCGTCCGCGTGCCTCTCATCCATCTCGATGACTTGAAACGGAACAAGCAGGCGGCCGGCCGATTGAAGGATCGTCTCGATCTCGAACAACTGCCTTAGCCCTGGACGTGGCCATCGCTGTCAGGAGAAGGTTTCCTGGCCGGTTGGGGAATCTGCTAGGATTTCATCCAGCCAATGTTCCGCCGTCCGCATCGCCCCATGACCGCGCGCGAAGCCTCGCGAAAACTGCTGCGCGCACCGAAGGACTCCCGGCGCGATGCCGCTTTTCGCAAAGCCATCCGCCAGATCCCGCGTGGCAAGGTAGCAACTTACGGACAAGTCGCGGCCGCCGCGGGCTACCCGCTCTATCACCGGCAGGTGGCCCAGTTGTTGCGCACTTCTCCGCTGGGGTCGCTGCCCTGGCAGCGCGTGTTGGGATCCGGCGGCGCCATCAAGCTCCACGGCGAAGCCGCCCTGGAACAGCGCATGCGTCTCGAAATGGAAGGAGTCCGCTTCCGCGGCAAGCGCGTGGACATGGACGCCCACCAGCACAGCTTCCGGCCGTGGGAGTTGGATGAATAGATCGCCGCGCGCCTGTCGCGCCTTACGCGGAGTCGCGATTGCTATCGTTCGCCTGGACGGGCGCCGCCATTGACACTGGATCCTCGTGGCTGGTCTGGGTCTGCGCCTTAGACGCATACCCGCGCCTCGGCCGCGCCTGCGGAAGTTGCTCCAGGCTGGCGATGGCGGCATCCAAATCCGCTAATTCGCGTCGCAACTGGGCAAGCACTTTCGCCAGGTCCATGTCGGCTCTCCTCAAGATATCACTTCGGTGCCCGAGGTGGGGCATGCTTTAGCTTTGCCCGTGTCGTCAAAATCCGCGGTATACTGATCGGCAACCGGGGCCAACGTCGCCAGCCAATGCCCGCAACTTCCATAACAAATCAGCCAGGCAACTACGTCCTGATCGTCTTGGACAGTTGCCGCTACGATTCGTTCACCGCGGCGCGGCCGGCGACCATGCGGAAACTGGGGCACCTCGAAAAGCGCTGGTCCTACGCCTCCTGGACGGCCCCGTCTCATTACAACCTGCTGATGGGCCTGATGCCGCATTCCAGTCCCCGCAACATTTTGGCAGCGGAGTACTACCAGCGGGAATTTCTGAAATTCAACCAGCGCCTCGGGCTGAAAACCCTCGAGTTCAAATCCTTTCTGCCCCGTTTGTACCTGCCCGTGCTCCTTCACAAAATCGGCTACCGCACGCACGCCATGGTCTCGCTGCCGGTCTTGAATCCGGCCACCATCCTCAACACCGGCTTCGACTCCTGGGGACTCATGGACCACCACAATGACATGCGCGCCATGCTGGGGAAGCTCACGTTCTCAGAGCAAGCCCCCACGTTCTGGCTGCTCAACACCGGTGAAACGCATTATCCTTATGCATTGCCAGGCGAGCCGCCCGACGAATGGCCGGCCATCAGCGGCGTGCATGGCGTCTTCCGCCATCTCGACTCGCTGATTGTCGGCGGCAAACTGCCGCGGGCGCGGCGCGGCATTTTCAGCGCCGCGAAACTTGCCGCTCTGCGCAGCCGTCAAATCGATGCCGTGAAATATCTGGATCGCGTGGTCGAGGAGTTATTCGACCTGCTGCCGAAGAACACTTATGTGACCATCACCTCCGACCACGGGGAATTATTCGGTGAAGACGGATACTTCGGTCACGGTCCGATTCAGCACGAGAAAGTTCTCGAAGTCCCCTTCGTCGAAGGACGTCTCCGATGACTCACTGGGGACTCTTCGCGTATATCGGCCCGGGCGCCGGATTCGCGTTTCTCGGCTCTTTTCTTTCTCTCGTACTGGCCGTGCTGGCCGGCATCGCGTCGGCGGTGATCTGGCCCTTCCGCATGGCCTGGTCGCTGCTCTCGAGACGCCGGCGAACACAGTTCAAGAAGGCTATCTTCCTGGGATTCGACGGCCTCGATCCGGTCATCGCCGAAAAGCTGATGGCCGAGGGCAAATTACCTAACTTCGCCCGCTTACGCGACCGCGGATCTTACCGCCGTCTCCGCACTACCTTCCCCGCCCTCTCGCCGGTTGCATGGTCCACATTCGCCACCGGTGTCAATCCGGCGAAACATAATATCTTCGACTTTCTGAGCCGCGATCTGCGAACTTACGCGCCGGAGCTGTCATCGGCGAAGGTATGGCCCGCCACGCGATTTCTGCGGATCGGCAAATGGAGCTTTCCCCTCTCCCGCGCGGCGGTGGAAATGCGGCGCAAGAGCGAGCCGTTCTGGAAGATCCTCGGGGCTCATGCGGTCAAGAGCACGATCCTGCGAGTGCCCGTGACATTTCCGCCCGAAGCCTTCAATGGACGCGAGCTATCCGCCATGTGCACGCCCGATTTGCTGGGCACCCAGGGAACCTGCTCGCGTTTCACCGCTGCCGACGGCGCGCTCGCCGGGCCCGAGGGAACTAGCGTCCCATTTCGCGTGCATGAGACCGCCATCGAGATTCAAGACGAATCCTATCCACTCTCCATCGGCGAATACACGCCCTGGATCCGGCTCAAGTTCGGACGCGCCCACGGTATCGTGCGCTTTCTGCTCTCTCGCCGCGAGCCGGAAATCGATCTCTACGCAACACCCGTGCAGATCGATCCCGAGAACCCCGCCTTGCCGATCAGCCATCCGCCGTTCTATGCCATCTATCTGGCGAAGTTACTCGGGACTTATGCGACACTGGGTCTCGCGGAAGACACCTGGGCGCTCAACGAAGGCGCTATAGGAGAAGACGCGTTTCTCCGTCAGGCGGAACTCATCCAAACGGAGCGGGAGGCGATGTTCTTCAGCGCGCTCGAACGAACCCGCCGCGGCGTGGTGGCCTGCGTCTTCGATACCACCGATCGCGTGCAGCACATGTTCCACGGGCGTCCGGAGGTTATCGAACCGCTCTATTGCGATATGGATCGAATCGTCGGAAAGACGCTCGGCTACGCGGACTCGGATACTGCCATATTCGTACTCTCCGATCACGGCTTCTGTGCGTTCCGGCGAGGCGTCAATCTGAATTCCTGGCTGCTCCGCGAGGGGTACTTGTTCCTCGATGCGGGGCTCAGTTCATCTGGCGAGTACATGGAAGGAATCGACTGGACGAAGACGCGCGCCTACACATTCGGTCTGGGCGGCCTCTATCTGAACCTGCGCGGGCGGGAAGCACGGGGCATCGTGACGAAGGAAGAAGCAGCGGAACTGCTGGACGAGTTAGTCCGCAAACTGACCGGGTTGGCCGATGAAGAGACCGGCGAAACCGCGATCCAATCCGTGTATCGGGCGTCGGATATCTATCGGGGTCCGTATCTAAGTGCCGCGCCTGATCTGATCGTCGGCTACCGACCGGGCTATCGTGCTTCGTGGGATGCAGCCACGGGAAGAGTCACTTCCGCAGTATTTGAGGACAACCGGAAGGCTTGGTGCGGAGATCATTGCGTCGATCCGCCGCTCGTGCCGGGTATCCTTTTCTCGAATCTCAAGATCACCGCCGCGGACCCCGGCATCGAAGATATGGCGCCTACGGCGCTGAGTCTCTTCGGCATCGAGGCGCCCGCGTGGATGGAGGGCAGGCCGGTCATTGCCACGGCGTGAATGTGGTCTCGCGATCGCGCTAACCCTGCTTGCCGGCTGCGGCGGAGGACAGCACAAACGAGTCATCGTCATAGGCGTCGACGGCA
The DNA here is from genome assembly GCA_036404395.1 of Bryobacteraceae bacterium. Taxonomy (GTDB): domain Bacteria; phylum Acidobacteriota; class Terriglobia; order Bryobacterales; family Bryobacteraceae; genus Bog-375. The sequence continues at coordinate 45,212 of DASWZP010000006.1, forward strand.
TGGACCCGGCGTTTGTCGAACGCCACTGGGCGGACCTGCCGAACCTGGCGCGGCTGCGCCAACGCGGCAGTTACTCGCACCTCGAAACAACCTATCCTCCCCAGAGTCCGGTGGCATGGTCGACATTTATTACGGGGCTCGATCC
>DASWZP010000007.1:0-8435 GCA_036404395.1 Bryobacteraceae bacterium
GAACAGCGCGTACAGCGCGCTCACCTGGTCGAAGCGCATCTCGTAAATCAGCCGCTTGAATACCAGTGGATCTTCAGCGAACAGGTCGACGCCCCATTCCCAGTCGTCGAACCCGATGGAGCCGCTGATGATCTGCCGCACCTCGCCCGCGTAGCGCCGGCCCACCAGACCGTGCTCGGCCATCATGCGCTGGCGGTCCGCCATGGACTCGCGATACCAGTTGACGGATTCGCCGCGCCGCCGGTCCATGGGGTAGAAGCACAGGTATTTGGATTCGGGAATCCGCGGCCACAGCCGCGGCGCCATGGCGGCGCGCTGCCGCGCCAGCACTTCCTCGACGCCTGCTTTCCATCCTTCCGAATTCGGCTCGAGCCCCCCCGCCGCCAGGCCGGCGTACACCTTCGCGGAGGATTCGTAGAGGCCGAGCTCGGTCACGGACAGATAGGAAGTGGCCGGCTCCAGGAAATCGCCCAGCCGCAAGCGGGCCAGCGCGATCTCCGCCTCGTTGAGTTCCTCGAAGCTGCGGCGAAAGTGCAGGATCAGCAGGTCGCCCTTGTGACCGAGCAGCGAATAGAACGCGCTTTCGCGCCCGTCGGCGTGGGTTTCCATGCGGCTCAAGACGGCGGCGGCTTCGGCCAGGATTTCGGCGCGGACATCGGCGGACAGGGCGCGCCACGCCGAGCGGCGGAAGCGCATCATCTGGTGGAGCACGCTCGCCCCTTCGAGCGTCAGCGGCAAAGCGGGCGCCGCGGCGGGCGCCGTTTCAGGAGTCATGCCCTTCATTATGGGCCAAAACGGGTGCGGCATCACGGCGGGCGAGCTGGCACGGGTGCGCGACACAGGAATGGCGAAACTTCCCATTCCTAGTGAACTCGCACGAATCTGAGCGCAGGGTCCGTGAGGCTTTGCTCTGTCAGGAGGTTTTGTAGCAGGGTTGAAAACACCGCTGGGCGCTCAGGCATCCTGGAGTTCGGCTGGCGGATCGACTCGGTAGCCCATGCGTCGTAGCTCCCGCATCATGCGAGAGGTTCGAACCCGTTTGGATGCCGCGCTGACGGTGGGACCGCGCTCCTCGTAGCGCACGGTTTTATGGAGGAGCACCCAAATCAGCCGGCAGAGGCGATGGGCGATTGCCCAGATGGCTTCCTTGTAGCAGAGATGCGCCGTAAACGCTGGAACATCACTTCGAAGATGCTCCCCTTCGCCTTGACTGCGGCGTGCGCCGCCTGGTTCAGGATCCTCCGCACGTTCCGGTTGCCTTTGGGCGATTTGGTGCTGCGCGATTCGCCCGCGCTGATGTCGTCTCCCGGGCATACGCCAACCCAAGAAGTAAGGTTCTTCGCGGTCGGGAAAACCGCTGCGGCGGGGCTGACCTCAGCGATAATTTGCTGCGCCGAATCCGGTCCCAGTCCAGGCACTTCCGCCAACCGTTGCACCGCATCCTCGTGCTGCGCCAGCAAGCGAGCGATCTCCCGATCGAGTTCTTGGATTTGCCGATCCAGGAGTTGCAGTTCTTCCAGGGATTGTTTCAGCAGCTTGCGATATACCGGGTTCAGTTCGCGGGCCGCACTCAGCGCGTCGCACAGTTGCGCCTGGGTGGCGCGCAGTCTTCGGTCCGCCTGGAGCGCGATTTCCTGGGGGTCGGTCTTGCCCTCGCCGAGAGCTTCCAGCATGCGCCGGCCGCTCTGACCCAATAGGTCGGAAACCAAACTCGATAGCTTGATATGAGCTTCTTCCAGAAACGCTTATTTGGTTCCGGAGGCGGACTCGCGCGCCCACACGTTGCTGCTTTTGGCGCGTCACCGTGCGCCACAAACGCCGCTCGGCGGATGGCACGAAGCTCAGCACCAGTTCCTGGGCCACATTCCGTCGCACCAGCCGCTCGGCGTCGACAAAATCACTCTTGCGGCCGCCCCGCGCACGATTGGACTGAGCCTGCGCCAAATGCAAGCTTCCCGTCATGGGGCTGGCGCCGGTTCGTCCAAAACGCGCGCTCCGGATCAAACAGGGCAACAGCTTCGACATCTCCACTGATACATTGAGGCGCGTGGCAGCCGGCTCGCGGGTGGCGGCGGCGATGGTGGCGAGGAGCTTGTGGAACAGGACGCTAGCGGCGGAGGGCAACCGGCTCACGACTGGCGGCGGCGATGGCGGCGAGGAGGGCCGCGGGTTTGATGGGCTTGGTCACGTAGCCATCCATGCCGGCCGCGAGACAGCGTTCTTGGTCGCCCTTCATGGCGTGCGCGGTCATGGCAAGAATGGGAATGCGATGGCCGGTGGCCTTTTCTCTTGCACGGATGGCGGCGGTGGCCTCGAAGCCATCCATTTCCGGCATTTGCACGTCCATCAGGACGAGGTCGAAAGCTCGCTCGTCGAAGAGATCGATGGCCTGGCGGCCGTTGCAGGCCACGGCGACCGTGTGACCGCGTTTCTCGAGGAGCCTGCAAGCCACGCGTTGATTGACGGAATTGTCTTCTGCGAGCAGGATTCTGAGCGGGCGCAGTTCCGTCCGCTCCGCCGCGTCACCGCAAGGCGACGCCAAGGCGGGGTTAGAGGCGGCCGGCTGCGACGCCGGACAGAGCGCTTTGCGCAGAGCGCGGCACAGCCCGCGCCGCGTCACGGGCTTGGCCAAGTGAGCGTCAGCTCCCGCCTCCCGGCAGAGAGCGGCATCGCCGGGCTTGCCGGACGAGGTCATCATGACGACCGTGGGTGGCGTGAGCGGGGACGAACGCTTGATGAGGCGGGTAAGCGAAAAGCCATCCATCTGCGGCATTTGCGCATCCACCAGCACCAACTGGAACGGGCTGGCCTCCCGCGCAGCCCGGGCGAGAATCTCGAGCGCAGCGGCGGCGCTGTCCGCCAGAGTGACCTGCATACCCCCGCCGGCCGCCATTTCGCCGAGGATGCGCCGGCTGGTCGAATGGTCATCGACGACGAGCACGGTAGCCCCTACGAGAGGGTCGATCCCCGCCCGGTGCGGCTCAGGCTCGGCAGCCTCGGTTTTGGCCAGGGCCGTGAAATGAAAGCTGCTGCCGTGGCCTGGTTCGCTCTCGACCCAGATGCGGCCGCCCAGCATCGCCACCAGACGGGAAGAAATGGTGAGTCCCAGCCCAGTGCCGCCATACTTGCGGGCCATGGAAGCGTCAGCCTGGCTGAAGGCTTCGAAGATGAGGCGCTGCTTTTCCGGCGGTATGCCGATCCCGGTGTCCGTCACGGCGAAGTGCAGAGTCACGCCATCGCCGTCTGGACCCTCACTACTTACGCGCAGGCCAACTTCGCCGATCTCGGTGAATTTGAGGGCATTGCCGAGCAGATTCGCGATCACCTGGCGCAGTCGGTTCGCGTCGGAGTAAACCATCACGGGCGTTCCGGGGCACAGCTCGCAAGTGAGTTCGATGCCTTTTTCGGAAGCGCGCAACGCGAATGTGGCGACGATCTTCTCCAGCCAGTCATGCAAATCGAAAGCCGTGGATTCCAAGTCCAGTTTGCCGGCTTCAATTTTGGAAAAGTCGAGAATGTCGTTGATCACGGCGAGCAGGGCATCGGCGGAACTGCGGGCGGTGAGGAGGCACTCGGCCTGTTCGGGGGAAGGCTGGGTTTCCAGGGCGAGTTCAATCATGCCCATTACGCCATTCATGGGCGTTCGGATCTCATGGCTCATGTTGGCAAGAAACTCGCTCTTGGCGCGGCTGGCAGCCTCGGCTTCCTCCTTCAGCGCGGCGGCCTGCTGGAGCTGGCCGCGAATGACCTCGGTCTGGCGTTTGACGCGGCTGCGGAGCACGACGACCCAGCAGAGCACGGCCAGCGTAATGGCCAGCACCAGGCCGATCACCATCAGCGCATGGCCGGCGGTCCACCAGGAGGGATTCGCGAGCACGACGACATCCTCGGGCGAGCGCAACAGAATGCGAAACGACTTCGGCCGCGCCACACCCCCTTGCATCATGGTGGTCTGTGTATCCACTTGCACGGAGCAGATCCCGGTGACGCGGAGCTGGCTGCCGCGCTTCCACTCCACCGGCGGATTCCCGGCCGAGTTGCCGACCGTCGCGGTGGGAAGGACCACGGGGAAAAGAAAGTTACCCGAGGATAGGACCATGGTCGGATCTCTGTTGGCGCGATCCAAGCCGACCAAGCGGCCCTCGATTTCGACCAGGGCAGCGTCATAACCGCCGCCAAAAGCCTGTTCCGCAGTCACCGTTTTGGCGGCCACGGTTTGGCCGCCGCCCAGCGCTCTGAATATCGCATCCGTCATGGTGGGCGTGAACTCCCCAACCACCGGGAAGCCGGCCACATCCACCAGGTTCCCCTCGGCGAGCGGCGTCGATTGCGCGGTCTGGACACAAATCCCCTGGCTGGCGTCCTGCAGGCAGACCACCCTGCCAGGCCACGTGAGCGTCACCCGGCCGCGAATGTGCACTCTATGCAGGAAATCGACATGCGGAGTAAATCGCAACAGGCTGTCGACTGGACGCAGCGGCAAGGCGAAGGGATCGGCCGGAGCAGGTTCTTCAATTCTCACTTCGTCGTGGCTCGGGAACATCACTCGAAAGCCCGCAAGCTGATGACTTGGGGTGGTTAGAGCGCCTGCGTTGCCATGAATCCGCACCTTGGCGTCCACCAGTTTGGAGTAGTCCACCCCGTTTTCCCTGACAGTGATAGCGATGAGGGGACCATCGCCGATTACCATTGCAAGGGTCACGTTGGAGCCGGACTCGAGGACCGAATGCACGAGCCCCTCGACTTCTACCCATTGAGCGTCCTCCACGCCTGTCAGCAGATGGGCCAGGCTCACCAGCGGAGCCTCGACCGGAACGTGCGATTCGCCGACGACGCTGACGTGAGGCCGATCGATTACCGGGCCGAAGTCTCCCGGGCCGCTGACGCCGGTCAAATCGACGAGCGAGCCGGCGTGAATGGGAAGGACGGGTCTGGCAGGGACGGCGGCGAAGATGGCGCCAGTCGAATCGTACACAAAGAGCGCGCCGTGCCGCGGATCGATGTAGGGATCGTAGTAAGTGACGACGGCCAACAGGTGGATTGGGTAACGGCGAGCGGCTTCTTCCCGAGGCAGGCTATGGACGCGCCGCGCGGTGGTCAGAAGCGGCAATGCGCCGGGCTGGGCTGGCGACGGCTGGGCACTGGCTGCGCCGATGGTCCCCGACAGGGCGATTGCGGCCACCAGAAGCCAGCCAGCCAAAGCAGGCCTTGCCCTGGAAACACTTGTGCGCCATTCGCTTCCAGCCGAGCCAACGGTCCCCGATCGCGACGGGTCGGCTTCGCCGCGCGCAGGGCCGTTGTCACCGGGCCATTGGTCCATGCGCAATCTATCGGCTGAAGCGAGGGTGGACTACAGGGTGTTTTCGGGGTCGCCTCGAACCCGAACACGCGGTGCCGCCGGTGGCTTTGTCTTGTACGTGCTGGAACACGGCGCCAGACCGCTCCCGACCGGTTGTCATCCACTGTGGAGAACAGCACGGCGCTACCGGGAGCTGCTACTCCCGCCGCAGTATCCCGCGCTGCCCCATCTCAAGCAGCAGGCCGGCGGACTCTCCGGCGCCGCCGGAGAACTCGAGGAAGCGATCCGGGCCGGCGATCTCGCGGAGTTGCGCTGGCGGCTCGGTGCTATCGGCCCCAGCGGCGCAGAGCACGATCAGGCCGGCAGCCAAGGCGGTTTCCACCAGGCGCGGCAGCGAGTCGCCTTCGCGGGCGGCTTCGAGCATCAACACCATCGCGCCCGTATCGAACAGAGCTCGTTCCAGCCGGCTGGCGGTTTCCGGGCCCCGCGACACCCACACAGCGGCGGCAAGGTGACCGGTGCGGGCGTGGCGCTCGGCCGGTGTGACGCGGCCGGCGGCCAGCATGACCGGCTGATTGCTTTCGTGAGCCGGGCGGCCGGTGATCATGCCCGCCGCTACGGTTTCGTTCGATAGCGGATCGATGACGATGAACGCGCCGGTGGCACGGTTGCGGCGATAGGGATCGACAAAAAGCGGCTTGCGCGTCTCGATCACGGCCGCGCCGATATCGTTGAGGCAAAGTTCGGTGGCTTCCTGTTTTTCGAGCGTGTTGACATTAATGCAATAGCGGATGGCGCGCACGCGTGCGGCGACTTCCTGGGTGGTATGTTTTACGAGGTATTCGCGACCCTGGTCGAGCGGCGTCTGGCTCATCCACACCAGGCGCGCGTCGATGGTGCGCGTGACCTGCGGCGCGTGCGAAGGATGCACCAGCATGTCGCCGCGGCTGATATCCAGCTCGTCCTCCAGACACACGGTCACCGAAAGAGGCGCGAACGCCTTGGGCAGATCGCCGTCGAAGGTGCTGATCGATTTGATGCGCGAGGTGCGCCCGGAGGGCAACACCATCACGGGATCGCCCGGCGCGATCGTCCCCGATGCCACCTGGCCCGCGTAGCCGCGGAAGTTCTGATCCGGACGGATCACGCACTGCACCGGGAAGCGCATTTCCATCAGGTTGCGGTCGCTGGCGATGTGGACGTTTTCCAGGTGATGGAGCAGGCTCTCGCCCTGGAACCACGGCATGTGCCGGCTCTTCTGGACCACGTTGTCGCCGAGCAGGGCGCTGATGGGAATGAAGTGCAGGTCGCAGGCGGGCAACTGCGCGGCGAAGCGCGTGAACTCCTCCTCGATCGCCTCGAACACCGGCTGCCGCCAGTCCACCAGGTCCATCTTGTTGACCGCGACCACGATGTGCGGCGTCCCGAGCAAGGAGGCGATGAAGGCGTGGCGGCGGGTTTGCGGCAGCACGCCGTGGCGCGCGTCCACCAGCACGATGGCAAGATTGGCGGTGGAAGCGCCGGTGGCCATGTTGCGCGTGTACTGCTCGTGGCCGGGCGTATCGGCGATGATGAACTTGCGCTTGGGCGTGGCGAAATAGCGGTAGGCCACGTCGATGGTGATGCCCTGCTCGCGTTCGGCGCGCAGCCCGTCGGTGAGCAGCGCGAAGTCCACCGTGCCGGCGGCCTGGCTGGAGCGCGCCGTCCGCACCGAAGCCAGTTGATCGTCATAGACGCCTTTGGAATCGACCAGCAGCCTGCCGATCAGCGTGCTCTTGCCATCGTCCACGCTGCCGGCGGTGGAAAAGCGCAGCAGCTCCTTTTCTTCGTCGCGGCGCAGAAAGGTCTCGAACTCCTCCGCACGCGCGGCTCTCCGCGGCTTCCCGCCTGGCGCAGGAGAGGGATCTTTTTTCCCCGCCGTGGCGCCCGGCTGTCCGACTCCTCCCATTAGAAGTAGCCTTCCCGCTTCTTGATTTCCATGGAGCCTTCCTGGTCGTGGTCGATCACGCGGTTTTCCCGCTCCGACCGCCGGAACAGCATCATCTCCTGAATGATCTTGGGCACTGTATCGGCTTGCGAGCGAATGGCGCCGGTGCAATACGTGCAACCGAGCGAGCGCATGCGGCACATCACCATCTGCGGCTGCTCGCCGGGCAGCAGCGGCATGTTGTGCTCGACCGGAATCAAGGTTTCACCGCGCACCGCCATGGGCCGCTTTTTGGCGAAATACAGAGGCACGATGGGAATCTTCTCGAGGTCGATGTACTCCCACACATCCAGCTCGGTCCAGTTGGAAAGCGGAAACACGCGAATGCTCTCGCCCTTGTCGACGTGGCTGTTGAACAGGTTCCATAGCTCGGGACGCTGGTTCTTGGGATCCCATTGCCCGAAGGTGTCGCGGAAGGAGTAAACGCGTTCCTTGGCGCGCGACTTTTCCTCGTCGCGGCGCGCGCCGCCAAAAGCCGCGTCATAGCCGCCGGCGGCCAGGGCGTCCAGCAAGGCGCGCGTCTTCAATTGCCCGCAGCACTTCTGAGTGCCCAGCTTGAAGGGGCTGGCGCCATCGGCTATCGCCTGGCGATTGGTGTGCACGATCAACTGCGCGCCGATCGAAGCGCAGAAGCGATCGCGAAACTCGATCATCTCGCCGAACTTGTAAGTGGTGTCGATGTGCAGCAGCGGGAACGGGATCTTGCCAGGGTGAAAAGCTTTTTGCGCCAGGCGCACCATCACCGAGGAGTCCTTGCCGATGGAATACAGCATCACCGGCTTCTGAAACTCGGCCGCCACCTCGCGGATGATGTGGATGCTCTCGGCTTCGAGCGCCCGCAGCTGGGTCAGAAACAAGTCGGCGCTCATGAGGCCGTCCGCAAGTGACTGTTGGTAAATAGACTCATCCTGCCCCAAAGAATCATAGATTTAAGATTCATCCGCTTCCCGATAGGTTTTGTAGCGCTTTCTTTAATTATAGACAAGAGGCGTGGCGCACGCACTCGTGCGTGCAGCGTCGAGACTCTTCTCGACGCGTCTTCGCCCCGGGACGGCCCCTGCGTCGGCAGGAGTGCCGACGCGGCACGCACGAGTGCGTGCGCCACGTTTGCTAGCGGGCCACGTTGAATCCGCCCACTTCAATCCCCGG
>DASWZP010000008.1:0-10187 GCA_036404395.1 Bryobacteraceae bacterium
GGCCGCTGCGGCAGATCACGATTCAGCAGGCGCGGGAGCTGAAGGAGCGGGCGCCGTTCCTGCCGCACCAGGGGGCGCGGCGCATTTTCCTGATCGATCACGTGGACCGCGCCAACGACCAGGCAGCCAACTCGCTGCTGAAGACGCTGGAGGAGCCGCCGCCGCATCTGATCCTCATCATGACCGCGGAAAACGCGTACGATCTGCTGCCCACCATCCGCTCGCGCGCGGTGCCGTTTCAGTTCACGCCGCTGGCGCGCGAGGAGATGGGGCAGTTCGTCCAAGCGCGCGGCCTCGACCAGCCGGAGCGGCGCGTGGCGCTGGCGGCGGGCAGCCCGGGGGTGGCCGTTTCGATCGATCTCGACGCCTATGACAAGCGGCGCGCGGCCATGCTGACGCTGGCGAAAGTGGCCGCCGGCGCGGCGCCGTACAGCGCGTGGCTGCCGGTTTCGGAAACCATCGCGCGCAGCAAAAGCGAAAAGCTGGAGCTGCACCTGGAGGCGCTCTACGGCCTGTTGCGCGATCTGCTGATTCTGCGCGAGGGAGGCGGCGAAATCCGCAACCAGGATATCCGCCGCGAGCTGGAGTCGCTCGCCGGAAAGGTGGAGTTCGCCTGGATTCGCCGCGCGGTGGCGCAGGTGGATGAGATCGTGCGCCTGCTGCGGCGCAACATCCAGAAATCGATCGCGCTCGACTCGCTCATCGTGACTCTGCGCGGGTAGGGCACGCTTTATTAGCTTGCCCAAACCAAAAGGAAACTACGGGCTGCAGCCGTTACGCCGCCTGCGCCGCTGGAACGTCCTTCACGGCCTCAATCTCCAGCACGATTTCAACCCGATCGCCCACCACGACTCCGCCGCCTTCGAGCGGCATATTGAAGATGAGGCCGAAATCGCGCCGGTCAATCGAGGTCTTCGCCGAGAAGCCCATCCGCAGGCCGCCCCACGGGTCCTTGCTGCGGCCCAGGTACTCGACGCTGAGCGCGACTTCCCTGGTGACTCCGCGAATCGTCAGGTTGCCGGTCACTTTGTACTCATCCTCACTGGCCTTTTCCATCCGCGTGTTTTGGAACGTGAGCGCCGGGTGGTTGGCGGCGTCGAAGAAATCGGGCGAGCGCAAGTGGTCGTCGCGCTGCTGCTCCTTGGTGTCGATGCTGGCGGCTTCGATGCTCGCCTCGACCTTGGAATTGGCCAGGTCCGCCTCATCGATCAGGAGCGCGCCAGTCCATTTCCGAAAATGGCCCCTGACCTTGGAAATCATCAGGTGCCGCACGGAAAACCCGATGTCGGAATGCACGGGATCGAAATTCCACTTCTCTTGCGCCATAATGTCCTCTCAATTGGTATGGATACCATACCATGGCGTAAAACGCCCGTCCGGGTGATCCACGGAAACGCAACCCGGCTTGCGCGTGGTGTACCTCAATGGGTTACCCTGAACTCTTTAAAGGGACAAAACATTGCCAAGGGCCAAAATCACGGCGCTCGGGTGCTATACGCCTCCCCGCGTCCTTACGAATCAAGATTTGGAAAAGATGGTGAACACCAACGACCGGTGGATCATGGAGCGCGTCGGCATCCGCGAGCGTCACATTGCGGATCCGGAGGTGGCCACTTCGGATCTGGCGGTGGCGGCCGCGCGCTGCGCGCTCCAGCAGCGCGGCATGGACCCCTCGGAAGTGGAGGTCATCATCGTCTGCACAGTCACACCGGACCACATGTTTCCCTCCACCGCCTGCCTGGTGCAGAATGGGCTGGGCGCCAAGGGCGCCTGGGGTTTCGATTTGATTGCGGCGTGCTCGAGTTTCGTCTATGGCACCACCACCGGAGCCAACCTGATCATGGCAGGCACCCATAAAAAGGTGCTGGTGATCGGCGCCGACACGATGAGCCGCATCATCGATTACACCGACCGCGCCACCTGCGTCCTGTTCGGCGACGGGGCCGGGGCGGTGCTCATCGAGCCGGCGGAGGACGGCGATGGACAGATTGGCTTCATCGATTTCCTGGGCGAGGTCGACGGCTCGGGCGGCGATGCGCTCATCATGCCGGCGGGAGGCAGCCGCTTGCCGGCGTCCCATGAAACCGTCGACAAGCACCAGCACTACGTGAAGCAGGATGGCCAGAAGGTCTTCAAATACGCGGTCCGCAAGATGTACGAGACCTGCCGCGATCTTCTGGCGCGCAACGGGCTCACCGTGGCGGACGTGGGTGCCATGATTCCGCACCAGGCCAACCTGCGCATCATACATGGCGCCAGCGAGCGCCTCGGCATCGCGCCCGAAAAGGTCTCGATCAATATCGACCGTTACGGGAACACCACCGCGGCCACCATTCCGCTGGCCACGCGCGACGCCATTTGCCAGGGACGCCTCAAGAAAGGCGACCTGGTCCTGTTCGCCGCCGTCGGCGCCGGCTACACGGTAGGCGCCAGCCTGTGGAGATGGGCGTATTAGTTCGGATGCGAGTTCTTTTTCTCTCACCACGCCTGTGCCTGCCGCTGCTTACCGGAGCGAGAATTCGGGAGTATTATCTCGCCCGCGCCTTGGCCTGCCGCGCCGACGTTACCTACGTGAGCTTCATTCAGCCCGGTTTTCCAGAGCCCGACGCGGCCGAACTCAGTTTCTTTAGCGAGGTCTTCCTGGTGCCTCTTCTGGGACGCTACAGTCTCAAGAAAATCGTGCGCGGACTCGCCGGCAGCCAGCCCTTGAGCGTGCTCAACTACACGACCGATGAAATGAAATCCGTGGTTACTGCAATCGCCGCGCGCAGCCGCTTCGACCTGGTTCACCTGGACAGCTGCCACATGGTCGAGTACGTGGGGCTGATCGAGACGCTTTGGCAAAGCCCGGCGCGCACGGTCTACGACTGGCACAATATCGAATCCGAGCTGATGCGGCGTTTTGCGGCCAAGGTGGATTCTCTTCCCAAAAAGTTGTATGCCAATCTCACGGCAAAGCGGCTGGCGCGCCTCGAGAAGCGAATTCTCGGCAGCGGCTTTGGGCACGTGGTTTGCAGCGCGCGGGAGAAAGAGAACCTGCGCGCAATCGCTCCCGCCGCGCGCATCGCGGTGATCGAGAACGGAGTGGATACGGAGAGGTTCGCACCCGTGGCCGAGGACTCTCCGCGCCGGAGCCTGGTGTACGTCGGGGCGATGGACTTCCATGCCAATATCGACGCGGCCTGCTGGTTCACCCGCCACGCGTGGCCCGCGATCCACCAGCGGTTCCCGGACTGGCGGCTGACTCTGATCGGCTCCAACCCGGCTCCCGCCGTGCGGGAGCTTGCGCGCGAGCCGAACGTCGAGGTTACCGGCACGGTGCCCGACGTGGTTCCGTACTATCGCGACGCCGTGGCGGCGATCGTGCCTCTGCGCACCGGCGGCGGAACCCGTTTGAAGATTCTCGAGGCTATGGCGGCTGGGGTGCCGGTGGTTTCCAGCCGCCAGGGAGCCGAAGGTCTGGCGGTTTCCCCTGGCCGGGACATCGAGGTGCTCGACGACGACAACGGCTGGTTGCCGGCCTTGACCGCAATCGCGACCGAACCGGGCCTTTGGAACGCCCGCTCTCTGGCCGGCCTGGCCCTGGTGCGCGCGCACTACGACTGGCGCCTGCTGGGCGAGCGGCTCTACGAAGAGTACCGCTCCTGGCTGGCGAGCGCGGCGGTGTAGATCCCGGCCAGGCGCCTGGCGCGCGTTTCGGGCGCGTGCCGGGTCAGAATCAGTTCACCGGCGCGCGCCGCCAGGCCACGCGCCAGAGCATCGTTGGCCAGCAACTCCCGCATCGCCCGGAATAAAGCTCCGTGGTCTCGCGGCGGGACCAGGAGCGCGCTTTCGCGGTCCGAAACGGTTTCCGGGATGCCTCCAACCGCGGTCGCCACGACGGGCACTCGAGTAGCCATGGCTTCCAGCAGCGCGTTGGGAGAACCCTCCGACAAGGAGGAAAGCACCGCCAGATCGGCTATCCCGTAGTAGGGTTCGGCCGACGGGACCTGTCCGGTTAAGGTGACCATTTCGCTCAGACCGAGATGCCGGATCGCAGCCTCGATTCTGGCGCGCTCGGGTCCCTCGCCCACGATGAGTAGATGCTCGTTTGCCTTGTCGGCGGTGCGCTTAGCCGCCAATTGGCTAAAAGCCCGCAGCAACGAAAGGTGGTCCTTTTCGCGGGAGAGCCGGCCAACGATCAAGATCACTTTTTGCGTCGGATCGATCCCCAGCCGGGCACGCAGTTCCGCACGAGCCGGCGCCGCCGAGGCGGTTCGCCCCCAGTCGGGTTCTATGGCATTGTGGACGATTTCAATGCGCGCAGCCGGGACGTGATGGCGAATCAACTCCCGCCGAAACGGCTGGCTGACGGTCACCACCCGCGACGCCGTCCGCAACGACCATCGGTCCAGTTGATTGTATAGGCGCGCCCGCAGGTCCGGCCACGTATATCCATGATGAAACGCCACCCAGGGTGCCAGCCGGTTCAGGCCGGACGTGCGGACCAGGAAATGAGACTTCACCGCGTGGCTTTCCACCAGGTCCGGACGGAGACTCTGGCCGAGGGCCGAAAGTTCGGCAATGACCCTACGGTCAAAACGGCCGGCTTCGGCAATCGGATAGACGGGAACCGACATCTGGCCGGCCGCCTGAATAAAAAGATCGGATTCGCCCGGGCGCTGGAAGACGGCGATCAACACTTCGACGGCCGGCGAAACGCCGCCGGAACGGGCCATGCGGGCAAATTGCAGCAGCCCCTTGGCCGGTCCGGTGACGCTGGTGGCCTCGACGACGGCCAGCAGTTTGATGGATTTCATCGCCACGCCGAGTTTACCAAACAGCAGACCGGTCCAAACCTCATGCGCGCCGTCTCGGGCCAAGTCGAGCCGAACGAATAGGGACGAGGCGCCGTGCCTGGCTTGGTCGTTTCATGGCTCGGCGTACTATGATGTACTACTGGGTCGTACCAGTGGCGCTTGACTTGACAGTTCTGGGAACGTCGCGTCAGACTTGTAGGTTGCGATCTGTAGCCGAACGAATCGCCGACAGGAGCGCACACAGTTGTTTGCCATGAGAATTCAGCGTCTGGCAGCACTTATTTTTCTGGCGGCACCGGCCTTTGCCCAGTATGCCGGCCCCGCAATTCTCTCTCGCGGCGACGCCCCTGCGGCCATGAATGCGCCTCAGATCGATTTCATTCCCTTCCTGTCGCTGGTTGGTGTGTACGATACCGGGCTGTCCGGCGTGTCCGTAAATTCCGCGGGCCAACTGGCGAATACGGCTTCCGAAGGGGTGGAAGTGGACTTTGGCATCAGCGGCGTTCACAGTTGGAAGCGCACCAAGATTTCCCTGAACTATGGGGGCGCGGCTCGCGATTACTCGCACGCCACTGATTACTCGGGCGTCGATCAGTCGTTAATGCTCGGCATCACGCAGCAAATCTCGAGGCATGTCGCGCTGCAATTGAACGAATCGGCCGGTATGTTCGCTCAAACCTATGGCTTGGTGGGCCTTTCCCCAACCGTGCCGTTTGATCCCACTACCACGTACACTCCCACCACCGATTTTTTTGATAATCGAACGATCTACGCAAACAGTCAGGCCCTGCTGACCTACCAGAGAACGGCCCGGCTCTCCTTTGCCTTCGGCGGTGACTGGGATGTAACCAGGCGCCGGTCGAGTGCTCTATACGGTGTAACGGGCGAGGATGCGCGCGGAGACCTGCAGTACCGCATTACCAGGCGGTCGACGATCGGCGCCAACTATATGTTTACGCACTTCAGTTATAACGGTGTGTTCAGCGGGACGGACTTCCAGCGGTTTAGCGCCACATACGGCGTAATGCTCTCGCGCAGCGTGGAATTCAGTGGCTTTGCCGGCGTGACCCGGGTGGACAGCAAGTTCCCACAGTTGATCACGCTGGACCCTGTCATCGCCGCCCTGCTCGGAATCACGCAAGGATATGTCGTTTCCTACGGTTTGAACTGGATTCCGAGTTATAGCGGGCGTTTGTCGAAAACATTTACGCGCGGGGTTGTTTATGTGTCCGGCGGCCACCTCATGACCCCAGGCAACGGTCTCTTTTTGACCTCCAGAGACTATAACGCCGCGGCAGGTTATACATATACGGGAATTCGGCGCTGGGCCTTCAATCTTTCGGCCGGCTACGACCGGGAGCAGTCCATTGGCAACATCCTGGGCGAATACGGTGACATGAGCGCGGGCTTGCAGACCAGCCGGCAGATCAGCCACTTGTTGCACATGGTGGCCGGCGTAACCGCGCGCAAGTATCAAAGCGACAGCTTCTCGGGCTACAACCGGGTGATTTGGGACGCTCGGGTGGGGCTCTCATTCTCTCCCAGGGACATACCGCTCCGCATCTGGTAGCGCGGCCGGTCCCGCGAAGACGGTGGGCACCCAGGCCAGAGCGAGGGCGCGCAACCACTACGCTGCGTGGTAGGAATATAGTGTGGTGGCTCGCCCCGCATGATCCGGCTATTTCGCGTATTTGTTCCCGCCAGCACGTTCGGGCTGTTCCTATTCGAAGCTCTGCTGATCCTTTCGTCGTTCATTTATTCCGCCAACCTGCTCCTCGAAGTGGATCCCACGGATTATTTTTCGAGTTTCCCGGGATTGGCGAGTGTAGCGCTGGTCTGGTTCAGCATTCTGTTCGGGATCCATTTTCAGAATCTCTACTCGCAGATCCGCGTCCGCTCGCGCCTGCTGCTGTTGCAGCAGCTCCTGATGGTCGCCGGTGGTGCGTTTCTTCTCCAGGCGCTGATCAGCGCCGTCGCTCCGGACCTGCAGATACCACTTCGGGTCATGCTTCTGGGCAGCCTGCTCTCGATCGCGGGCATTTTGGGCGGCCGCCTGCTGCTCAGCGCCTATGTGCTCCCGCGGGTTGCAGGCGAGCGGCTGCTGCTGATTGGCAATAGTCCCCTGCTCGAGGACCTCGCCAGTCATCTGGCGCGGCACCCGCAAACGGGGATTCAGGTCGCCGGGTATATCGGAAGGCCTGCTTCCGAAGAGACCGGCAACCGGGAGCCAGGCGGTGAAGGTGGGACCGGCAGTTTGGAAGATTCGATCCAGGCGCTCCACCCGAGCCGCGTCGTGGTGGGCTTCGAGGGCGGCCTGAGTTCGCATCTGGCGCATGAGTTGCTCGAGTTGCGATTCTCGGGCCACGCCATTGAAGACGCCGCCGGAACCTACGAGAAGATTTGCAACCGGGAAGGATTGAGTGGATTGAACGCCACGCGCCTGCTGTATTCGAAGGAATTCGAGCCCGGCACGCGAGCTTTATTCTTCCAGGCAATCGTCAACTGGCTGATTGCCGCCGCGGTCATCACGCTTCTCTCGCCTTTGCTGGCGCTGATCGCGGCGCTGCTGCGGTTGTCGTCTCGCGAGGGGGTGTTCGAGCGGCAATTGCGGCAAGGCTGCAACGGGCCATTCACCCTCTACCGCTTCCGGGTTGCCGCCGGAAGGAGTCGCCTCGGCCGGATCCTCTCGCGCACAGGCCTGTATGCTCTGCCGCAGTTGATCCATGTGCTGCGCGGGCAGATGTCGATCGTGGGACCAAGACCGGCACGGCCCGAGTTCGAGCGCGAGTTGTCGCGGCACATCCCGTTCTATCCACACCGGCTCAAGGTGCGGCCCGGCATCACAGGCTGGAGCCAGATTCACATGCGACACTTTGCGGCTCCCCGGGATTCGATGGTGGAGCTGGAATATGATCTGTACTACATCAAGTACTTTTCGCCGATGTTGGACATTTTTGTTATGGCGCAGGCCATCAAAGGCCTGCTGCTCTGGGGTGGGCGGCCATAGCGAACCCGGCGATCCGGCGGCAATCCCATGAGTCAACCCATTCCTCCGCGTGCCCGGCCGCCGTTGGGCCGCGTGCCCGCTGCCGTGCTCTGCGCGCTTTGGATGCTACCGGTGGCCGCGTGCGTCCCCCGGCTCGAAGCGCAGAGCGCCGGCAACGTGTTGCTGGTGGTGAACCGCCGGGATCCGGTCTCCCAAGCGGTCGCGGACTATTACGCGAAGCGCCGCGCGATCGGCGCGCGCCAGTTCTGTTTGCTGGATACGACCTCCGAAGAAACCATCGGCTGGGAGACTTACATCTCGCAAATCGAAGCGCCCATCGGAGACTGCCTGAAGCGGGAGCACCTCGAGGAAAAAGTGCTGTACATCGTGACGACCATGGGCGTTCCGCTGCGGATAGACGGAATGAGCGGATCGATTCAAAAATCCGAGCAGTCTTCGGTGGATTCCGAACTCGCTCTGCTCTATGCCAAGCTTCACGGACGCCACTTCGACCGCGCCGGCGCGGTTCCCAATCCCTTCTTCGGCAAACGCAACAGCCCTTTCCTGCACCCGCAGTTTCCGATTTACCTGGTGACGCGCCTGGCGGCGAACGATTTGGCGGACGTCGAAGCCATGATCGACCGCTCGTTGGCCGCCCGGAATCGCGGCATGTTCGTCATCGACACCAGTTCTCCGGCCAATGGCGACGGCGACAACTGGCTTCGCGCGGCAGCCTTGCTGTTGCCCGCGGGCAGGGTTGTGCTGGACGACACCCCCAACGTTCTCTACAACCAGCGCAATGTGATCGGGTATGCATCCTGGGGATCCAACGACGTCGGCCGCAAGCAACGCTGGCTGGGGTTCGAATGGCTGCCGGGAGCGATCGTGACCGAATTCGTATCGACCAATGCCCGGACGCTGAAGCCGCCGCCGCTGAACTGGAACCTCACCACCTACACCGACCGCTTGCATTGGTTCGCGGGCTCGCCGCAAACGCTCAGCGCGGACTACATCCACGAAGGCGCCACCGGCGCTTCCGGCAACGTCTACGAACCCTACCTGCAGGGATGCGTGCGCCCCGAGTACGTCCTGCCGGCCTATGCCCACGGCCGCAACCTGGCCGAGAGCTATTACGTGGGAATGCCGTTCCTCAGTTGGCAGGGCGTGGTGCTGGGCGATCCGCTTTGCTCGCTCGGAAAACCGTGAGCGGCGCTCTTCTGCAAGAACACCAGCATCTCGCCCATGGCAATGGAGAAAGGCCGGTCCTCCCAAGGTTTCAGCATCCATCCCAGGCCGCGGCTCAACGGCGTTAATACGGGATGACGATACACCTGGAACTGATCCCGCAGATACTTCAATGTCATCGCCTTCCGGGCACGTCGTACCGATAGAACCTGGAAGCCGCAACTCGCTGCCATCCGCCGCATGGTGGCCGGACTGAAGTAGAAGAGGTGCTCGATCTTGAATTGCGTCCAGCGCCTTCCCATCGAGCGGCGGCTGATGCTGGCGGTGTCGGGCGTCACGATCATCGCGATACCGCCCGGCTTCAAGAGTCGATGAACTCGCGCCAGAGCGCCCGCCGGGTCGCCAACGTGCTCGATCAGATCGCTCATGGTCACGGCGCTGAAAAAGCCCGACGGAAATGGCGCGGTTTCGATGGTGCCGATATGGATCCGCTCGGCTCCGAACTTACCCCGCGCGATCGCTCCCGCGTACTCGGAAAGCTCGATGCCATACGGCTCGAAGCGTCCCTCCGCCATCGCTTCATCGAGGAAAAAACCCGTCGCCGTGCCCACATCCAGGATCGGCCCGGAAGCGGCAAACCGCTCCAATTCGCGGAGGCGTCGCGCAAACGTCAGCCGCTTCATCCTGGCGGTGATCTGGTTCTCAACCCGGTTCATGTCCCACGATGTGAAATAATCCGCGGAATAGATCTTAGCGATTTCTTCCCGGTCCGGCTGCGGCGCGAGAAACTCCAAACCGCATCCCGGGCAGCGGGCGATGCTGAACCTGGAGCGCTGAAGGTTCCGGAACAACGGTTCGCATGCGGCGTTTCCGCAGACGATACAGGCCAAGGAGTTTTCCATCATTCAGCAGCCGGCCCCTTGCTCAGCGCCTTTTCATTGCGGTCGTCGAGCAATCTCACCAGGATGAACCGGCCGTTCTGGTAGACGGTGGCCAATGGCAACTGCGGGGCGGCAAGAAGCGGGATCAGAAACCGGCGGTCATCCGGCCGGCCCTTATCGGCCACGATGTAGTCCGGGAGCACCCGGCGCAGGTATTGAATCATGCGCTCCGGCGGTCCCTGGGCCGGCCAGCCGCTCGAATGCCTTTCGGTCGAAAGAGCGAAAACGCGAGGGTTCCAGAAAAGCACAAGCGCGTCCGGCGCGGTCTGGCGGCGC
>DASWZP010000009.1:0-25490 GCA_036404395.1 Bryobacteraceae bacterium
CCCTCAGGCGGCTTCTCCGCCGCGGCCGAGCAGCCCCAACGCGGCGGCGGTAACGCGGTCCGCCGTAAAGCCGAAGTGCTGGAGCAGTTCGACGCCGGTAGCCGACCCGCCGAAGCGATCCAGACCGATGATGACGCCTTCGTCCCCGGCATAGCGGCTCCAGCCGAGGGTGGCGCCGGCCTCGACGGTGACCCGCTTGCGGACCGCCTTGGGCAGCACGCCTTCGCGGTACGCCGCGTCCTGCTTCTCGAACAGGTCCCAGCTCGGCAGGCTCACCACGCGCGCTTTCACGCCGAGGGCCGCCAGCTTCTCGCGGGCTTCGATGCAGAGCGCCACCTCCGATCCGGTGCCGATCAGGATCACGTCCGGCGCGCCGCCCGGGGCCTCCGCCAGAATGTAGCCGCCGCGCGCCACGCCGGGATCCTTGGCGTTGGCGCGGTCCAGATGCGGCACGGTTTGCCGGGTCAATACAATCAGCGATGGGCCGTTGTGCGCGGCTGCGAAAGCCCAAGCCTCGGCGGTCTCGTTGGGATCGGCGGGCCGCAGCAGGGTGAGGCCAGGTATGGCGCGCAGGCCGGCCATCTGTTCCACCGGCTCGTGGGTGGGGCCATCCTCGCCCACGCCGATGCTGTCGTGCGTGAAAACGTAGATGACGCGCAACTGGCTGAGCGCGCCGAGGCGGATGGACGGCTTCATGTAGTCGGAAAACACCATGAAGGTGGCGCTGAAGGGTAGCACGCCGCCGTGCGCCGCCATGCCGTTGACGGCCGCGCCCATGGCGTGCTCGCGCACGCCGAAAGCCAGGTTGCGTCCGATGTAACCCCACTCGCCGCCCACCGCTCCTTGTGTGCCGGGGCCTTCGGCCTCCGGCGGCTGGAAATCGCCCAGCCCTTTGAGCGCGGTTTCGGTGGATGGATTAAGATCGGCCGAGCCGCCCATCAGGTTGGGGATGCGCTGCGCCAGCGCGTTCAAAGCCATGCCGCCGGCCACGCGTGTGGCGATGGGCTTGTCGCCCGGCTGCCATTTCGGCAGGCCAGCCGCCCAGTCCTCGGGCAGCTTGCCGGCGATCATCATCTCAAGCTGGGCCGCCTCGCCGGGGTAATCCTTGCGATAAGCCTCGAAGCGGCTCTGCCATTCCTGTTGCGCTTCCGCGCCCCGGTCCACAGCCGTGCGGAAATGCGCGAGCGCCTCGGGCGGAATGAAAAACTTGTCCGTGGCCGGCCAGCCGAGCGCCTTTTTGGTGGCCAGCAATTCGTCTTCGCCCAGCGGCGCGCCGTGCGACGTGAAGCTGTCCTGCTTCTTCGGGCTGCCATAGCCGATGTGCGTGCGCACCAGGATCAGCGAGGGGCGGCGGCTCTCGGCCTGAGCCTCGGCGATGGCGGCGGCCACCTCCGCGGTGTCGTTGCCATCCGTCACCGGGCGGGTGTGCCAGCCATAGGCGTCGAAGCGCCGAGCCACGTCTTCGGTGAAGATCAAGGCTGTCGCGCCAGCCAGCGAAATGTGGTTGTTGTCGTAAAGGTAAATCAGCTTGCCCAGCTTGAGGTGGCCGGCCAGCGACGCGGCTTCCTGGGTGATGCCTTCCATCAGGTCGCCATCGCCGCAAATGGCGTAAATGTAATGGTCGATAATGCGGTGCCCCGGGCGGTTGAAGCGCGCCGCCAGCCACGCCTCCGCGATCGCCATGCCAACGCCGTTGCCAAAACCCTGCCCCAGCGGACCGGTAGCGACTTCGACGCCGGCCGTATGCCCGCGCTCCGGATGCCCGGGCGTTTTGCTGCCCAGCTTGCGGAAGCGCTTCAACTCATCGAGCGGCAGGTCGTAGCCGGTCAGATGCAGCAAGCTGTACAGCAACATCGAGCCGTGACCGGCGGAAAGGACGAAGCGGTCGCGATCGAACCAGCTCGGGTCCTTGGGATTGTGCTTGAGGAACCGCGTCCACAGCGTGAAAGCCATGGCGGCCGCGCCCATCGGCATGCCGGGGTGCCCCGCGTTCGCATTCTGCACCGCGTCCGCGGAAAGAATGCGAATGGTATTGATGCACAGATCGTCGAGCGTGGTAGTAGCGGTCAAGAGAATGATTCCTTTCGTGTGAAATCCTATATTACGACGTGGCGGGTGGGGCACGCTTCAGCTTGCCCGTCGTTTTCACGGAACAATCCGTTTCTGCCTCGCGTACACCCTCCTTAGGCCGCACTGCGAAGACAGTGCAGCCGCTGGGCTACACTTGACAGATCGGAGGCTCACATCGAAACCTCGACTCATTCCAAGCTCGCGGCGCCGCGGCTGATCGCGGTTCTCCTGCTGGTGCTGCTGGCCGGGCTGGCGGGCAGCGCGGCGTTCCGCGAATCGGTGGCGATTGACGAACTGGCGCACATCGGGGCCGGCGTCAGTTACTGGAAGCTCGATCTGCGGATGAACCCGGAGCATCCGCCGCTGGTGAAGCTGCTGGCGGCCGCGCCGCTGGTGGCACGCGGCGCGCATGTCGATTACCGCGGCCAGATCTGGACCTGGAGCGGCCAAGGGCCTTTCAATCCCATGCTGGCCGAAATGCCGTTCGGCGCCTGGATCATCACCCGCTGGAATGACCCCGATGCCACCCTGCGCTGGGCGCGTCTGCCGATGTTGCTGCTCCTGCTGGCCACCGGTCTGGTGATCTATCTCTATGGCGAGCGGCTGGCCGGCGGTTGGGGCGGCGCATTTGCGCTGTGCTGGTTCGCCACCATGCCCACGTTTCTGACCTTCGGGCCGCTGGTGCTCACCGATACCGCCGTGGCTCTGTTCTCGATGGTCGCGCTGTGGAGCTTCGCCACGCTTTGGCGCGACCAGTCGCGAAGCGCCATGCGCCGCTTCGCGCTCGCGCTCACCCTGGCGTTGCTTTCGAAATTCTCGGCGGGGTTGCTGCTATTCGTCTTCGTGGCGTTTCCTTTTGTGCTGCGCTGGCTGCCACTAGCAGGCCAGCCCACCGCGCCCGAGTTTCGCGCCTGGTGGCGCCGCGGCTGGCGTCTCACCGGCAAAGGCGTGCTGATGTCGGCGCTACTAGTCTACGCCGTGGAGTTCGTGCTCTCGTGGAACCAGCCCACCATTCTGCTGAAAATCATCGGCAACGGATGGGGCGCGCTGTTGCTGCGCCGGCTGCTGCTGCCGCTGGTGACGTACCTGGGCGGAGTGGTCATGTTCGCGATGGGCTCCGTCCGTCCGGCATATCTCTTCGGGCATGCGTATCCGCATGGCATCTGGTTCTTCTTTCCGGTGATGACGGCGCTCAAGTCCACGCTGGCGTTTGTGGCCGCGCTGGCGCTCAGCCTGGCGGTGGCGCTCGCCGCCCGCTTCGGCCGCGCGCGAATCACCGGTTTGCTGGCCGGCATGGAGTTCCACTGGCGCGCGCTGTGGCTGGGGATGGCGATCGTCACATTCGTCTGCTTGATCAGCCCGATGACCATTTCCATCCGCCACTTTACGATCCCGCTGGCGCTGCTCTCGCTGCTGCTGGCTCCGGTGCCGCGGCTGCTCGAGAATCTGCGTGATGCCGGCCGGCGCTGGGCGCGCCCCGCCATCTGGGTTGCGGCCGCGCTGGCGGTTGCGTCGGTGGTGACGGTAGCTCGCGCGTGGCCCTATTACATGCCGTTCCTGAATTCGCTCGCCGGCAGCCGTCCCGCCTACGAGCTGGTGAGCGATTCCAACCTGGATTGGGATATCGAGCTGCCCGACGTCGAACGCTTCGTCCAGGCGCGCGGTCTGGACCACGTGCTGATCGATCCGTACAACGTCGCCGATCCGTCAGTCTATGTGCCGCAGGGCAGTTTGTGGGATTGCCAGGCCGCCACCGCCGCCGACGCTGGCCGCTGGGCGATCGTCTCCGCCGACATGTTCGCCGACGGTGCAAACTGTACGTGGATGCTGGCGACCCCGCACGAGGCTCTGGCCGGCGGCAGCATGTATGCGTTCCATCTTCCCGGCACGATTCCCGCGCCAGGCTCGCCGGGCGGTCCGCCTCTGCTCGCTAACTACCGCTACATCGGCGGCGCGCCTTTCGACTGGCGGGGGATATTCTACCGGGCGATTCGCGATCCCCAGCAAATGCAGAACATCATGGACGAAATGATGAAGATGTTCCAGGAGATGCAGAAGAAGCAGGGGAAGAAGTAGGGGGGTGTGATCGCTGGGCGGGTCAGTTTGCGTGAGCGCGGTCACTGCCCGTGCTTGTAGATCTCGCCACGAGGGCCAATGTCCGCAACGATGATATCGAGGCCCTGCACCTGAAAGAGGATTCGGAGACCTCCGACCCTTGCCGATCTCTGGTCGTTCCGGCCCCTCAACGGCTTCGAGTACTGCGGGTCGAAGGGATCGGCCCTCAGTTGTTCGAGCTTCTGTCGCAACCGGTCACGTGTCGGCGCGTCGCAGCGCCTAAAGTACTTCGCGGCCGGCCCGGATATGGAAACGCGGTAGCCGTTCACTCAGACGATCGAGTCCAGTGGCACGGTCTCGCCCCGCTGGTGCTCCTCCATTGCCGAGGCCATAATCCCGTCCAGCTTCGGGTCCAGCATGGACTCGAGCGCCACCATGCAGTCCTTCACTTGCTCGTTACAAGTTTCGAGCCAACGGAGCGGCTCGGCTGCATCCGGATCATCAAAGTAGCCCCGTTGCCGGGAAGCAACGAGCACCTCGTCAACCATGCGTTCAAGCGGAAGCAATTTGGTGTAGAGCGCCTGAACCAGTTCGAGGTTGAAGGCATCGGACTGCACGACGCGCTCCGCAAAGAACTTCGCCGCCGAATATGGCCCGAGCATCGCGAGGACGGCGCGTGGAAGCAGGTGCCTGGCGTTTGCGCCAGCGCCAACGCCAGAGATGTCTTGGAGGGCAGCGCTGGCCAGCGCGGCTTGTTTGACAATCTCTTCGCCAACGATTCCGGATGTGGACATCGGCGCAGGCCCCCTTAATCATCATGACACGTTTGTTGAGCGGCTGACCTCTAGCAGCCCTAGTCCCGACCAAGGGCGCCATCGCCGTAGCTCGTCTTGAGTCTCTCAAGCTTGAGGTACGAGTTCCAATCTGCAAACGCGTACCAAAAGAGAAGAAGCACGCGCCATCCTAGGCAGTTTGACGTGACGCGAAGCGCCACAGTCTCTTCTGGCGTTGCCGAAAACTGAAGAGCCCCAGATCCGCCCCAGTCAATTCGTGCCATGACCGAGTGTGCTCCCGGGGAAATCGGAATCAGCTTGGTTTGGCCTCTCCGAATTTCACAGACCTTGTCGCCGTCTAACATAATGGAGTACGCTCGGTACCTGTCAGGGTGTCCATTGTCTCGAATCAACTCGAGTTGGGCCATTTATTATCCTCCAAGTCTCCGAAGTTTAGGGTCACGGTGACGCACCTGGGATACACCTCTGGCCGCTGCGGCCCACGTTCCGCGAACACGATCCCTACTCCGCCGCCCCCACTGTCAACCCCACCGCCAGCCGTATCTTCCCTTTCAACTCGATGGTGGCTGAGCTACTCCCTACCAGCACATCGAACTCGCCTGGGTCGGCGCGCCATAGCTTGTCTTTCACATCGTAGTAAGTGAACGCGCGGGGCTCGATCGCGATAGTTACTGGCTTTGTCTCTCCCGGCTTCAGCTCGACTTTCGCAAAGCCCTTCAGCTCCTTGGGCGGGCGCGGGACACTGGCGTGACCGTCGCCGATATAGAGCTGCGCTACCTCGGCGCCAGCGCGCTGGCCGGTGTTGGTCACTTCAAAAGTCACTTCATACGCGCCCGGCTTGGCGCCTGGTTTGATTGCCAGATTGCCGTAGCGGAAGGTGGTGTAGGAGAGGCCGTGGCCGAAAGCGAAAGCCGGCGTCACGCCGTTGTGTTCGTAGCCGCGATAACCGACGAACACGCCGTTGCGATAGACCACGCGGCGGGTGCCGGGATCGGGATAGTAACTGTCATGCGACGGGTTATCCTCCCAGCGTTTCTCGATGCTGATTGGCAACCGCCCGGAGGGGTTCACATCGCCCAGCAGAATTTCCGCCAACGCTGTGCCGCCCGCCTGGCCGGGATACCAGGCTTGGATGACACTGGGAACGCGGTCCAGCCAGCCGTGCACGTCCACGCCGCCGCCGGCCGTGATGACGACCACGGTCTTTTTGTTGATGTTGGAGATCTCGCGGATCAACTCTTCCTGGCCGGTCGGCAACTGGAAGGTGCGGTCGCCGCCTTCGCTCTCATTGCTGTCGTTGAAGCCGACTGCCAGCACCACCACATCGGCCTTCGCCGCCAGCGCCTTGGCGACGGGATCCACCAGGCTCGCCTGCGGCGCTATGCCGACACGCACCACGTCTCCATGGAAGTTGAAGCCGCCTTGATACTTCTCGAAGACCACTTTGTGCGGCCCGGCGGTGAGATCGACCATGGCCTGGTCGACCATCGCCTTGCGCACGGTCCAGCCATCCAGAACCAGCTTGCCATCCAGGTACAGGCGGTAGCCGCCTTCGGCATCGGTCGGCGATTCGGCGAAGATCTCGTGGACGCCGGCGGCCTTGGCGGTGTAGTAGCCGCTCCAGCGCATGGACGAAGCTTTGGGCGGGTTGGCGAGCAGCGCGGCAAAGTCCTCGCCGGTCGTCAAGTCGGCCATCGAGAAAGCGGGGGCCATGTTGATGTGACGAACGATGCGCGTCTCGGATGGCGCGCCGGAGAGATCCCGATTAGGGAAGACTTCCATCTTCAGTCCGGCCTCGCCGCCGGCGGCTTCGGTGGTGAACTCGGTATTGCGGGCGATCTGCCTGCGATCCGGCAGGCCGGCGTTCCACAGCACGTTGACCTTGGTCGCCAGCTTATCGGTCAATCCCTCCAGGAAACTGACCGCGGTAAACGGCTTCACGCCGGCGCTTCCACCGGCAACCGGCACGGCCGGATGCGCGTTGGGTCCGATCAGGGCGATGGTCTTCAAGGCGCCGGCGTCGATCGGCAGCAGGTTGCCGTCGTTCTTGAGCAGCACCATGGATTCGCGCGCGGCCTGGAGCGCCACCTGCGCGCCGGCGACGCTGTAGCGAGGAATCGTCAGATCCGTCTGATCGCGGTCCAGCCAGCCGAAACGGATCGCGACGCGCAGAATGCGCCGCACCTTGTCGTCGATGGTGGCGATCGAAACTTGCCCCTTTTCAATGGCCGGCAGCAGCGTGGCGCGATTCATGTGGTCGCCGGCGGGCATCTCGAGGTCCATACCGCCGTTGGCCGCCGCTACTCCGTCGTAGGTGGCCCACCAGTCGGACATCATCACACCATCGAAGCCCCAGGTCTGCTTGGCGATTTCGATGTTGAGATGCGCGTTCTCGGTGAGGTGCTGGCCGTTGGCCAAGTTGTAGGAATCCATGATGGCACCGACGTGGGCGCGCTTGACGGCGGCTTCGAAGATGGGCAGGTAGATCTCGCGCATGGCGCGTTCGTCGATGATCGAGTCCACGTTGTGACGGTCGTACTCGGAATTGTTGCCCATGAAATGCTTGATGGTCGCCGATACGCCCAGCTTCTGCATGCCCCCGATGTAGCCGATGGCGATGCGTCCGCCGAGGAACGGGTCTTCGCCGAAGTACTCGAAGTTGCGGCCGTTCATGGGCGCGACGTAAATGTTGACGCCCGGGCCGAGCATGAAGTGAACGCCGCGCGCGCGGGCATCGGAGGCGATGGCGCCGCCCACGCGCTCCGCCAGGGCCGGGTTCCAAGTGGCTGCCAAGGCGATGCCTCCCGCCACGGTGGTGGCTGGACCATCGTTGCGCGTGCCGATGGGGCCGTCTGAGGTCTTCAGCTTCGGCAGCCCGACGCGCGGAATGGCGCGGATATAGAAGCCGTCCACGCCACCGATGAGGTCGAGCTTCTCTTCCGTCGTCATTCGGCTAAGAATGTCGGAGACCCGCTTCTCGGCGTCATTGGCAGCGGCCATCAGGGGGACGGCGAACAAGGCCGCGCAAACGAAGACAGTAAATGCGCAGGGCATGGCTGGAATCATGGTTTGACCTCCTGTTTGGAGCGCTTCAGAATCGCAGCATAGCACTGTTCGGCGCTTGGAGACCTTTCGAGCGCTAGCGTAAGATGGTCTCATGGTGCGGGTTGTCGGGGCGTGTGCGGCGGTGTCGATGCTGCTGTCGATCGCGGCGCAGGCGCAGGTCATCCAATTCGACTCGAACGGTCTCCACTACCAGACTCTGACACGGTCCGGCGTGACCATCATGTTCGCCCATCTGCCCGCCCACCTGCATGAGTATTCCATTATTCAGGTGGAGATCTCCAACGGCTCGGCCGGGCCGTACGTGATCCGGCCGGAAGATTTCAGCATCGAATATCCGGACGGCGCCGTCGTGCATGGTACGCCCGCGCACGACATCATCGAGATGTTGATGCAGAAAGGAAGCGGCAGCGACGTGGTCAAGCTGGTGACCACTTACGAAGCGGGGCTTTACGGCAACCCGCATTTCAAGTCAACCAACGGCTATGAAGCCCGCCGCCAGGGTGCGCTGGCAGTCAGCTCGACCCGGTTGCGCGCGGCGGCCACCGCCAGCGCGCTAGCCCTGGTGCGAACCCGCCTGGAGCAGGGCGAGAGCACCGATGGCGCCGTCTTCTTTGCCGAATCCAAGCCGCTCACCGGCGGCAAGCTCATCGTTCGCACCAACACGGACGTCTTCCAATTCACCGCCGACTAAGGAGCCGCGAGCTGGGCCGACGGGCAAATGTGGCGCACGCACTCCTCGGTGCCGCGTCGGCTGCAACGGCGGTGACACACCTACCCATAATTGTTGCGACCCTGTTTTCAGTGGATTACAGCCGAAGCGACGGCTGGCTTGCGGGGTGGGGCAGATACTGTGTGAGCGAGAGGGAATCCGGTTCCCGTCTTGCTTACCTGGCAGTTCCAAACCGCCTTCCCCAACGGCCTACCCGCTCCGCCGGAGCGTTCCATTCCCCACGGCCGGATTCCCTCTTATTATTTGCGCGAGCCGCGTTCCGGGTTGCGCAGCCTGGATTGACGCGTCTTGTGCTTCTTTCGCTTAGGCTTGCGAATGACGAAGGTGCCGCTGCCCAGATATTCCGCCTGGTAATTCTTTTCGGCTGCCAAAGAGATTCTCCTGTAGGTGGGTGAAACCGCCCCTCCATTGTAGCGCGCTAAGCTGGGAGCAGGATGCTGAGGCCGCAGCCGATCAAAGACTTAGGCACCGCCAGGAGACAACCGGTTCAACCGCCATGGACCGCTCCCTTTGGTCGCGGCTCTGAAACGCATCGGAGCCGCGACCAAAGGGAGCGGTTGTTGCGTGCTTGCATCGCTACGCTGGCGGCGTTGTGGATGCTGGTTGCGCCGGCGGGGCCAGCACGGGCGAAGGACGATCCGCCCGGCCAAGACCAGTGCCGGCAGGTTCCCGAGATTTCCCGCCAGCTCTCCGAGATCACCGGCCTTCCCTTGCCACGGCCGGTGCCGTGCAGCTTCATCGACAAGCAACAGGTCAATCGCTTCCTCAAGCAGCGGATGAAGGAGGAGGCCAGCCCGGAGGAAATCCGCGCCGAGGAATTGACGCTCAAGAAGTTCGGCCTCGTCCCGGCGGATTTCGACCTGGCCGCGAGCACCGTGGATCTGCTCACCGAGCAGGCCGCCGCCTTCTACGATTACCACAAGCGAAGGCTCTTCCTGACCGGATCGAGCAGTGGCGAATCGCAGGATACCGTGCTGGCGCACGAGCTTGCGCACGCCCTGGCGGACCAGAACTTCAACCTGGCTCGCTACATCAAGCAGGCGCGCAAGAGCGACGATGGCTCGACCGCGCGGCTCTCCGTGATGGAAGGCCAGGCCACCTGGCTGATGAGCGAATACGAGGCGCGGCGCCAGGGGCAGACGCTGGTGGGCCACCAGGCGCTGGCCGCCAGCATGGCCGGCATGACCGATTCCAGCGCCAGCCAGTTTCCCGTCTTCGAGAAAGCGCCGCTCTATCTGCGGCGCTCGCTGGTGTTCCCCTATACCGAGGGGATGGCTTTCCAAAACGCGGTGCTCGAACGCGACCACCAGCGCGCCTTCGCCGAGGTTTTCACCGATCCTCCCGTTTCCACGCAGCAAATCCTGCACCCGGAAAAATACTTCGCCAAAGTGAAACCGACCGAGCCTGCGCTTCCCGATCCGCACTTTCCGCGCGGCTACAAGGGCCTGGTCCGCGGCGAGCTGGGTGAGTTGGAACACGGCATTCTGATCGAGCAATACGTGGGCAAAGCCGAGGCGCAGGAAATCGCTCCCCACTGGCGCGGCTGCCGTTTCGAGCTGCGAGAGAACAAGAAAGCCGCGCGCGTGGTGCTGCTGTACGCCGTCGAGTGGGATGACGAAGCCAGCGCCGCCCGCTACTTCGCCCTATACCGCCGGGTACTCGCCAAGAAGTGGAAGCACATGACGGTGGACGCGGAGAGCGCGGACCGGATCGCCGGCACCGGCGACGATGGTGGGTTTGAGCTGCGGCGCACGGGAGCTGTGGTGACCAGCGTGGAAGGGATGGAGCCTGCGGCGCCCGTAGCCCCAGGGCCCGTTCGGCAATAACCAAACCGGCCGGCGATTGAACCGGTTATTTGGTGCCCTTACGGCCCGATTCGGCGGGCCACATAGAGGTCGTGTGCCTCCGCGGGATCCACCTGTTCGCCGAGCGGGTCCGGATTGTTGCCGCACTTCACATCCGGCGCCTGCAAGGCCACCGGCGCCCATTGATAGCGCGCAATCTCGCGCTCGAACACCGGCCAGTGCACGAAGTCGACGGCGTGGCGCAGAATCACGAAGCGCGGGGGCGCCTGGGAGTCATCCTCGGCGCGAAATGCCGCCACGCCGCCCCGAATCGGATTCGGCAAATAAAACTCGAGCGGCAGGTCTTCATAGTTAATCAGGATTTCATCCGCCGGGGCTGCGTTCCGGCGCAGCCACTCGACGACGCTCCGATTGGGGTCCGGCCGGTGGTCAAACACTTCGCTCAACAGAACCGGCAACTCCCATCGCAGCCCGACGCTTCGCTGCGCCCACGCCCCGGGCGGATTGACTGCCCGCAAGGGCATGCTGAACCACGGCGTCAGAATCAGCACCGCCATACACACCCACCGCGCGCGAGATCCGCACCAGCGCACCAGTACCCACGCCGCCAGCAGGGCGCACGCCGGTTCCACAACGATGGCGTAGCGCAAGAACGCCGCCGGCGCCACCGTCGGAATCCACAGCGTCATGGCCGAAACCACCGCGCACGAAACCGCCGCCAGGCTTCGTTCCGCAGGCGCCAGCGATTTCCAGCGCGACACCAGCAGCGCCACCGCCGCCAGCACCAATAGCGCCGGAACCGTGTACTCGTTCATGTTGAACAGATTGTCGTGAAACCGTTCCTTCCAGGCCTTGAGCTGGACCGACCGCCGTCCCCAGAGTTGGTAGTAGTAGACGAACGGCGCGACGGCCGCCGCAAACGCCATGCCCGCTGCCACGGTCTGCCAAAAGCCGCGCCGCCGGCCGATCAACGCCGCGACGAGTAGAACCGCGCAGACCGGCCACACCGTCCCATAGTCGAATTGAAACCAAACCCAGGCGGCGGCCACAAACCAAACCGGGCTTCGCCCTTCCCACTGCCAGCGGGCCCACGCCAGCATGGTCAGCAGCAGCATGAGGCTCGACAGGGAATAATACCGGCACTGGCGCGCATGCAGAATCCAGAAAGCGTTCGACGCAAGCAGCAACGCCGCCATCGCCGCCATCGCCAGACTGTCGCAATACCGGCGCACCAGGCGGAAGAGCACTATCACCGCCGCCAGCGCCGCCAGAGCAAACGGAAGCCTCGCTCCCAGCGTGGTCTGCCCCAGCACCGTGAGTCCGGCAGCCGCCACCACGAACTGGCCCCAGGGCTGAAACTTCCAGGCCGTATCGAGCTTGATATCCCCGCGCCGGATCTCGTAATCCACCGCCGCCTGTGCCGACCGTGTGCGCTGACCGATGGTGTCCTTGTCCTCGGCGGCGAAGCTGTCGATAGTGACCAGGTTGACGCCATCGTAGGCCAGCGGCCGGCCGAACTTCAGCATGTTGCGGGCGAGTATCGCCGTGGCCGCCTCATCCTGCCACAAGTATTTTTCGGTGAGCCCGCAGAACAGCAGCAGCGAAGCGATGACGCCGATGGCCGCTTGCACGGCGATTTCCTGTCGTCGGTTGCCCGCTAGCCCCGGCATGAACTAAAGAATAGCTCGATTCCGGATGAAATCTCCGGGATGGGCCGGGTTCTTCATGCGCATCGGGCTCACAGCGGTCTCTTTTCCGGTGCGCAAGCGATCACATATTTGCGCACCAGGTTGCACCTCCATCGCTTCGGCTCCTTCCTTTAGGGCACGCCAACAGGACGCCCCAAGCGCAGGCCCTCCCCCGCCCTCTGCTGCTAAACTGGACGTTTCATGTCGAAGCTGCCGATGTCGTTGCTGGCTCTGGTCCTGGCGGCGGGCGCGCCGCTAGCGGCCCAGCAGGTCCCTCGCCCGGCCGGCGAGTTCGCCATCCAGATTCCCGGCGGCAAGCCGATCTCGCTGGCCGATTATAAGGGCAAGCCGGTGCTGCTCGGGTTCATCCTGACTACCTGCCCGCATTGCCAGCACGCCGTGGAACTGTTGAACAAATTGCAGCCGGAGTACGCACCGCGCGGCCTCCGGATACTGGCCTCGGCCATCGACCAGGACGCGCCGGCTGCGGTGCCCTTGTTCATCAAGAATATGCATCCGCTATTTCCGGTCGGCTTTGACGATCCTGTTGCCACGCTGAACTTCGCCGGTTATGCGCTCACCCGTCTGCCCCACATGCCGGTTCTGCTGTTCATCGACCGCCAGGGCACGGTGCGGGAACAACACGACGGCGCCGAGCCGGTTTACTTCGGCGATACAGAGGAACAGCATTTGCGTGGGTCGATCGACGCGCTGCTGGCGCCGTCGAAAGCGGCGGCGGTGAAAGCAGCGCCGCGGAAAACGACCTCCGCCCAGCCGAAACCGTAAGGCGCTGCGAGAGGCCCGTTGGCAGGCGGAAGCGCCGGCGGAAGCGCCTGCCCCACGTTAGTTCGTTATTCGGGTGCGGTGCGGCGCAACGCGCGGAGGTCGATGCCGAGCGCCTGGCATTTCTTGTAGAGATGGCTGCGCTCCAGGCCGAGCGCCTTGGCGGTGTCGGTCATGCGCTGGCCGTGGCGCTTCAATTCACCCAGGATCTGGTCGCGCTCGAAGCCGTCCACGCGCTGGGCCAGCGTGCGGCCGGACGACGGCGCGCCAGCAGCCGGCGCATCTAAAGCTTCGGGCATGGCCAGACGCGCGGCCGCGGCATCCACCGGGCCATCGGCCAGCAGCAGCAGCCGCTCCACCACGTTGCGCAGCTCGCGCACGTTGCCCGGCCAACGGTAGCGAACCAGCTCCGCGATCGCCTCCGGCGTCAGCGGTTTCGGTTTCCAGCCGTTGATTTCGGCCACCTGCCGGGCGAAATGCTCGGCCAGCGGCTGTATGTCCTCGGTGCGCTCGCGCAAGGGCGGCAGCGTCAGCGGGTAAACGTAGATGCGATGATACAAATCCTGGCGGAAGGCGCCCTTGGCAACTAACTCGTCGAGGTTACGATGGGTCGCCACGATCACACGCACGTCGACCGGAATGGCGCGGTCGCCGCCCACGCGTTCCACCTGCCGCTCTTCCAGCACGCGCAGCAGCTTGGCCTGCATCACCAGCGGCATATCGCCGATTTCATCCAGGAACAGCGTGCCATGGTGGGCCTGCTCGAACTTGCCCAGGTGGCGCGCGGCGGCTCCCGTGAACGAGCCTTTCTCGTGGCCGAACAGCTCGCTTTCGATCAGCTCGCCCGGCACGGCGGCGCAATTGAGAGTGACGAAAGGGCCGGTGCTGCGCTGGCTGCGGTCGTGCAGCGCGCGGGCGATCAGCTCCTTGCCGGTTCCGGTTTCGCCCAGGATGCAGACGCGCGTTTCGCTCGAGGCCACGCGATCCACTTGTGCCATCACGCGGCGCATGGCTTCGCCTGCGTGCACGATCTCATGCTTGCCCACGCGCTGGCGCAGATCGCGATTCTCTTCCTCGAGGCGCTTCAGCCGAAGCACGTTGTCGACGGTGAGCAGCAGCTTGTCGGTGGAAAGCGGTTTTTCGAGGAAATCGATGGCGCCCAGGCGCGTGGCGCGCACCGCCATTTCGATATTGGCCTGCCCGGAAATCATCACCACCGGCAGCGCGATGCCGGCCGCGCGCAGGTCCTCGAGCAGCGCCAGGCCGTCCTTGCCAGGCATCACCACGTCGGACATCATCAGATCGAAGGGCTGTGATTTCGCCAGCTCGAGCGCGCGCGCGGCGTTGTCGCAGACAGTGGCTTCGTGGCCGGCGAGGCGAAACGCGCGAGAGAGGGATGCCAGCGTGTTGGCATCGTCATCGACAATCAGTAAGTGAGCCAAATCTGAGGTTATCCTACCCTAGGGCACGGCGCAAAAGCGCCCGGTTTTCGTAACGCCGGCGATCTTGTCGCCGGTTCTTTTTCTTTGACGGCAGGACACCGGCGGCAAGACCGCCGGCGTTACCGTTCTCACGAAAATGTCGACACTCCCTGCGTCGGCACGAGTGCCGACGCGGCACGCACGAGTGCGTGCGCCACGTTCACCCCAAGTCGATTCGAAACGTGGTGCCCTTGCCGGGCTGGCTCTCCACCGAAACGCGGCCGTGGTGATCGCTGACCACCGATTGCACGATGGCAAGGCCCAGGCCGGTGCCGTGCGTCTTGGTGGTGTAGTAAGGCGTGAAGAGGCGCTCGCATTCCTCCTGGCTGAGGCCTTTGCCGGAATCGGAGATCTCCAGGCGCGCGCCTGAGCCCTGCGGCATGGTGCGCACCGTCAGCGCGCCTCCGTCCGGCATGGCATCGATAGCGTTGAGCACCAGATTGCGCAGCGCTCGCGCGATCTGCTCCGGATCGGCCGCCACGGTGGGCAGGTCCGGCGCCAGGTCCGCGCGAGCCGTCACATGCGCCTGGGTGAACTGCGCCTCAAACAGCTTCATGGTTTCCGCGGCCAGTGCATTCAGATTCACCGGCTGCATTTCGGGCGCAGGCATTTTGGCGAAATCGGAAAAGCGGGCGATGATCTGCTTGAGATTGGCCAGCTCGGCGAGGAGCGTGCGGCTGCCTTCGCGGAAGACTTCGTCGAACTCGGCGGGATGGCTCTCTCGCGCGCGCTGCATGTTCTCGACGGTGATTTGCAGGGGGAAGAGCGGATTCTTGAGCTCGTGCGCCAGGCGCCTGGCCAGCTCGCGCCAGGCAGCCACGCGCTCCGTCTGCAGCAGGCGCTGGCGTTGCTCCACCAACTCATGCGTCATGCGGTTGAAGGCCTGCGCCAGTTGCCCGACCTCATCGCGCGAGGTCACCTCCACCGTGGCGTCCCAGTTTCCAGCGGCCACCTGGCCGGCGCTTTCGGCGAGCCGCCGCACCGGGCGAGTGACGCGCGCGGTGGCCCAGGCCGCCATCAGCATACCGGTAAGGATGGCGCCCGCCGCCACCCAGGCGCCGTTGCGGCCGAGCGAGTTCTCGAGCTCCACCAGCTCGCGGCGCGAGCTCGAGATCAGCAGCACGGCCAGCAGGTTGTCTTCCATGCCCGTCAGCGGCAGCGCGTGAACCGTCTCCGCCGCCGCACCGCTGCCGAGCGTGGCCACGCGCGGGCGCCGCTCGCGGATCACCCGTTCGATCAGCGGCTGGAACTCCGGCGCGTCGGCCGCCGCATCGCTGGTTCCAGCCAGCAAATGCGGCGCAAACTGCGGCTCCAGATTGCGATACAGCAGCACGCGCATTCCCGTGGGCAGCACCAGCGTAGACAGGAAATCCCGATCAAGCTGCTGGCCGCCCGCCACGTACAGTTGCCGGCCGCCGGCATTCACGGTTTCCACCGCCATCAGTGCCAGTGTGAAACCATCCGGCAGCTCTTCGCGCCGGAGGAACGCCACGCCCGGCTTCCAGCCGGCGGGCGCGGTCAGCCAATCTTCCACATACCCGAAGCGCACCGGCCATTCCGCGGAAGAGACGATGGCGCCATCGCCAGAAACCAGTTCGAGCAGCCCCAGCCCGTGCGCGCGCGCCATGGCGGAAGCTTCGTTGTAATCAGCGGAGGTATCCGAGGCGATGGCGACGTTCACGGCGGCATCGGAAAGTGCGATATCTCTCACCGCGCGCACGATCTCCTGGCCGCGCCGGTCGAACTCGCGCTGGAATTGCGCCACCAGGAAGTCGGCGCGCTGGCTCTCCAGGCGCTCGAACGCTTTGCGCGTGGCGCGCGTGACCAGCCACTCCACCATCCCCACCGAGGCCACAACCGTCAGCGTGAAAACCACCAGCAGGCGGGTGCGGAACGTCATGGCCGGCCGCTTTCCAGCCACACGTTTTCCAGGCGCCACTCGCCCAGCGGCGAAATGCCCGGTCCGCCCTTGACGCGCGCCGCCACGCCGTAGACATCCGCCAGGTGGAACAGCGGAACCACGCGGAATCCTTCCAGCAGCGCGCGCTCGGCGTTGTAGAGCGGGTCGGGCGAATCGGTGCGTACCGGCGCCGCGAGACCCAGCGTGGCGGCGATGGCGGCTAGCGCGCGCGGCGGATCGGCCGAGGCGATTCGCACCTCGATCAGCCGCACATCGGCGGCGCCGGCCTGCGCAGCCAATGAGACCGCCAGCCCGGCATCGCGCGCGTTGAGCGCGATTCGCTCCGCGATCGGCCGCAACGCGGCATCCTCCACGCCGATCGAGAAACTGCGCGCCGGCGCCGGAACGGCCGCGGCCAGTTCGCGCGCTTTGGCGGCATCGGAAGCCGCGTTGAACACAAACGCGAAGCCGGAGAGCCATTGCGGCAGCAGCGCGCCCGAAATCTCGCCCTGCCGTTGCAGCAGCACGTTGAAAATGGCCGCGCGGTCCACCGCCAGCGCCAGAGCTTCCCGCACGCGCGGATCGTCCACCCGCGTGCCGAAATCGAGCAGCACCACACGCACTGGTCGGGAGGCCCAGGTGCGGCGGCCGGCGGGCTGGCGCCTGGCTTCGCTGGGAGGAATTTCGATCATCTCGGCTTTGCCGACATCGAGGTCGATGGCCTGATCGCGCGGCGAACGCGCCAGTTCCACCTCCACTGCATCCAGAAACGGCCGCCCGCCGGGCGCGTTCTCATCCGCTGCGAAGGCCGCGCGCCGGCCCGCTTCCCAACGCGTGATGGAAAACGCTGGCGCCAGATCCGGCATTCCCGGCCCGAGCTGCGGCGGATCGGCGGTCTCGATGGAAGCGTGAATTTCAATTCGCAGCGTCCCGCCGTAGCGGGGGCGGGTAGCCGCGGAAGCGGTGATGGCAAGCGCGCAGAGGAGAAGCAATGCAACCGCGCGCGCCACGCGCCGTGCCGAGTCCATTGACAGCCACCGATAGACACCGATGAACACCGATAAGACTTTCTTTTTTCTATCTGTGTTCATCCGTGTTCATCCGTGGCTCATGTTCTTACGACCCGCAGGCTAGCGTAACCACATAAGCTTCGTATCTGCCGCTGGCCGGGTTGCGAATGACAGCCAGCGCTGAATCGGGGCCGGCGGTCCACAGCGCCGTCACCGGGCCGGGAAACAGGATCGCCGCCGTGAGCGGGCCAGCCGTGCGGTCTACCACCGCCCATGATTGGATGGCATCCGGCTCGCTGCCGTCACTGGCACGCGTGGCGAGCACCTGGGTAGCTGCGCCACATCGTCCGTCGATGCCGGCCAGATCGCTGCCCCACGCAGGCAGCGGCCCGAGCGCATTGAAGTTGTTGTCGAACAGCTCCGTGTGGCCGTCCGCCAGAGCCAGCAGCCAGTACGTGGAGGCGCGATCCTCGACCGCCGCGGCCGAGAAGAACGGCGGCGCCGAATGCATCGAGCCCGCTTGCGTCACCACACGTCCATCGAAATAATTACGCCCCGCCGCGAAATTGGCGGCCAGCAGCGCGCGGCTGCCGGAAGCGAACATCCACGGCTGATCCCCCGGCCGGCAATCCAGGCTGAGCTCCGGCTCGGTCGTGCCCTGACATGACATGCCGGGAAGAAACGCCTCGAAGCGCGGCGCGCTCAGGCGCAAATGGCCGCGCAGGTCGCGAGGCCACTGCCCGGGCGCCGTCAAACGCACGGATTGCCGCGGCTCCCAACGATCCACGGACCGCCCGAGCAGCGTGATCCGCGAGGGCGCCAGCACCAGCATCGAGTCGCCCGAGATCGCCAGGTCCAGAATCTGCTCCTCCTGCTCCCAGACCAGCTTCTTCTCCAGGCCCACGCCGGCCACCGCCGGCTGTCCCGCGGCCACGCGCTTCCAGGCGGCGATCCACACCGTGCGCTCATCGCCTTTGCGCGCTTCTTCCACCAGCAGATAGTCGGTCGCGTTCTCGCTCAACGTCAGCGACACATCCACCGCCGTCGCGCCTTGTCCCGCATGACCGCCCGCTTGCCGCAGCAGATTCTCGAATGTCGCGCGCAGGCGTGCCACGTCGGCCGAATCGAGCGACGACGCGTTATGGCACGCGATCGAAACCGGCGTGCCGGCGCCCGCCAGCAGCGCCGTCTTGGCGGCCAGCTCGCGCACCGCGCCGTCGAGGTTCTCGGCCGCACTGGCCGCGAGCGCGGTCCACAGCAGAAGCGCGGCCCAGGCCGCGCGCCTCCCATTCACGGCTGCGATCATAGCACATCGCGATTGCGGCTCCCGTCGATCACCCGGATGATGCCGCGCAGGCAGCCCCGCGCCACGAAGAACGAAAGCGGCAGCGTGATT
The DNA here is from genome assembly GCA_036404395.1 of Bryobacteraceae bacterium. Classification (GTDB taxonomy): domain Bacteria; phylum Acidobacteriota; class Terriglobia; order Bryobacterales; family Bryobacteraceae; genus Bog-375. Next base: position 18,779 of record DASWZP010000009.1, read on the forward strand.
GCCGCCATCAGGATACATCCGAAAAAATTTTCCATGGTTGCCTCCGTAAATGCTTCCAGCGCGCTCTACAACGTGCCGCCCGCCGCCGCGGCCGCGAAGATCTGTGCGGTCTCCGGCGTGGCTGCGTCGTACAGCTCCACCGCATCGCCCACGGAGACCATCTCGAACAACTGCTCCACATCGTGATTGCGCATGCGAATGCAGCCATGCGATGCGTTGTGGCCGATGGAAGATGGGTTGTTGGTGCCGTGAATGCCGTATCCCTTGACGCTCAAGCCGAGCCAGCGCGTGCCCAGCGGGTTGGACTTGCCGGGAGGAACGATGCGGCCCTTGCCGTACCAGGTGGGATCGGGGATGCGCTCGACGATTTTGAAAGCGCCCGCCGGGCTGGGGCTTTTCGGCGCGCCCACCGCGGTCGGGAAGACGCGCAGCACGCGCCCCGCTTCCATCACCGCCAGCTTGCGGTCCGGAATGCTGACAACGATGCGGCGCACGGGTTGCTGCTTCTCCTGAGCCAGCGCTTCCGCCGCGGCCAGCAGCAGCACGCCGGTCAGCGTCGCCATCTTTCTGATCTGCTCTTCCGTCTTGAACATCTTCCGATCCTCCGTACGCGCAGTCAGGGTGCAGCCCGGAGACCAAAGGCTAAATAATTGAGAAATCGACACTTGGTTTGTTTGAGCCGCGTGTCACGCGCAACACGCGTGTAAAAACCGGTACGGGAGCCTCTCGACCGATGGCCGAAAACCACCGCGGCGGTGCAAGGCGGCCAGTGGGAAGGCTGGCTAGCCCTCGATTCTTCAATGAGTTGCGGATGGCACGCGGCTTGCATTTACCCAGTGCGTGAGCCGCTTCAAGAAGGCGGCGGAACAAAGGGAATCCAAGGAGGAGTTATGAAAACGAAACTGCTTGCCGTGTTGCTTCTGGCGTGTGCCAGCGCGTTTGCCGCACCGCGCGTGTTCGTCGGCGTCGGGTTCGGCTACCGCCCCGCGTACCCCATGTACCGCGCATATGTTCCCGCCCCGGTGGTTGCTTACGCCGCGCCCGTCCCAGCTTATTATGCGCCACCCATGCCGGGCCCCGGCTATGCGTGGATCGGTGGTTGGGGAGCGCACGCCGGCTACTGGGCTCGCCGGCCCTTCGTGGGCGCGGCTTGGGTCGGCCCGCGGAATTTCGGTGGCCGCTATTACGCCGGTCACTGGCGCCGGTAGCGACGCGACAATTTCATGTACTCGGAGGGGGCCGGTGGCGAAGCGCGCCGCCGGCCTTTTTTTGTTGGGATCGAGAGAATCGGACCGCTCGTCCGGCCTTTGCTTGAACCTTCCGCCCAATCGACTGTGCTCGCCGCAAATCCTTCTGCGCGATCACTTCACCCAGTGGGTAGTCGGGGTGTTTTTTCCATTCCTTGGGCGCCTGCTGCCCCCTCCTTTTCCGCATACTAAAATCAAACTGAAATCACTCAAGAGGTAGCCCGATGTCCCAGGACGCGATGCACCGCGTCGGACAACATTTGCACAACAGTGTGGTGCCCCGCTAGAATAAAAAGGTGCCGCGGACCAAGCTAACGCCATCAACCGTCGATTTCACGAGCTCTGCATTCCTGAAGCGGTTCCGAAGCGCCGCGAAGTCCTTCACGCTCCGGGCCACCCGGTCAAAGCGGACGGCGACCAGAGCTCTCATAGCTGAAGGAATCTACACGACCAAGGGCAAGCTCACCAGGAACTACCGTTAGTCCACTCAGTGCACCGTCTCGCCACAGGCTTCGTACTCGCGTATCACGGGTGCGATCTGGCTGTCGGCGAACGCCTGCTGGATGGTGACGCCTTTCTACCAAGCAATAACGACTACGATTGGCTCGGCCCCGGCATCTACTTTTGGGAAGCCAACCCCGTGCGTGGATTGGAGTTTGCCCAGGAAGCGTCAACGCTCAAACGCGCCACGATCAAAACACCATTCGTGATCGGCGCAGTTATCGAACTCGGCCTGTGCCTCGATCTTCTGACCAAGGCCGGTATCGAACTCGTCAGGACCGCTTACGAAAGCCTCGCGTCGGTGGCGGCAACGGCGGGTCTCAAGCTCCCGGAGAACGCCGCTGGCGGCCTGAGGCGCAACTTGGATTGCGCCGTCATCAGACGGGCTCACACACTCCTCAAAGAAGCGGGCTCGCCACCGGTGGATACGGTCCGGGGAGTCTTCGTGGAAGGCAAGCCGATCTACCCAGCCGCCGGATTCAATGAGAAGACGCACATCCAAATCGCGGTCAATAACCCCGCATGCATCAAGGGCGTCTTCCGAGTCCCGAAGAGCCAGCTCGAATCGTTACCGAACCGATAGAGACTTTATCGGGACCCTCGTGGGACGCGCCAGCCCCTCCCTTTTCCCCATGCTAAAATCAAACCGAAATCACTCAAGAGGTTCGCCGATGTCCCAGGAGACGGATCTTTCCCGTCGCGATTTATTGAAGACCGCCGGTGCGGTCGCCACCGTGGCCGCGGCCATTGAGGGCGCGCCGGCGATCCAAACCGTGAAAGCCGCCAACGACCAGGTGCAATATGGCATGATCGGCACCGGCAGCCGCGGCAGCTACCTGCTCAAGCACCTCAAGAACATTTCCACCGGCCGCTGCATGGCGCTGTGCGACCTGCAACAGACCGCGCTCGACCATGGCGTCGCGACAATCGGCAACAATCCGAAAACTTACAAGGATTACCGCGAGCTGCTGGACCGCAAGGATCTCGACGCGGTCTTCGTCATCACCCCGCTCTACGTTCACTATCCGCTGACGCGGGACGTGCTGTTGAGCGGCCGGCATGTCTTCTGCGAGAAGTGCCTGGTGTTCAAGCCGGATGAGGTACACGCGCTGCGCGCGCTCTCGAACTCGCGGCCGAAGCAGGTCATGCAGACCGGCTTGCAGCGCCGCTACAGCCAGTTCTACCAGATGGTGAAGGACATGGTGGACAAGCGAATTCTGGGCGACGTGCATCACATCCACGCGCAGTGGCATCGCAACATGATCAACAAGCCCAGCGTGCTGTGGACGATGAAGCCGGGCGGCCCTTCCAATGTGTATAACTGGCGCATGTTCCGGCAATTCTCCGGCGGCCTGCCCGCCGAGCTGACTTCGCACCAGGTGGATGTCTCCGATTGGATGTTCGGTTCCGCGCCGGAGTTCGTGATGGGCCTGGGCAGCCTGGATACGATGAAAGACGGCCGCGATGTTTACGACAACATCCAGTTGATCTATCGCTATCCCAACGGGCAGAAGCTGACTTATTCGTCCATCAGCACCAACCAGTTTCTGCCCTGCTTCAATGGCTCGCGGCCGGAGATGGGCGAGATCATTATGGGCACCGACGGCACCATCGAGATCACCGTGGGCGACGACCTGCACATGCCGGTAGCCTGGTGGTACCGCGAGCCGCCCAAGGCTTCGACCATCCAAAAGGCGACGGACAAACAGCAGCCCTTCGTGGCCGGCGCCACCATGATCGCTTCCGGCGGCGCCAACGGCCCGATTCCGCTGCTGACCGGCGACCTGGCTTTCGACGGCAAGGAGAGCTTCCTCGATCGCGAAGTCAAATGGGCCCGCCGCTGGTTGTACGCGAAAGGTATTTTCGTGCAGGAAGAATCGCGCAACCCGGTGGATGTGGAACTGGAAAGCTTTTTCCGGAATTGCCGTGACGGCGGCCGCCCGAGGGCCGATCTGGAAATCGGCCTGGCCGACTCGGTGGCCGTGATCCTATCCAACCAGGCGATGGACGAAGGCCGCAAGGTCTATTTCAACGAAATCGACAAGATGGGCGTCGGGCCCAACACCCACATGACCTCGTGAGCCGGGCCGGGCGTGCCTCGCCCCTACGGATCCCTTGTAGGGGCGAGGCACGCCTCGCCCTCGCGCCCGTGCGCCGTAGCTTCGGGGAGGAGTGACGTATGTATTGCCCGCAATGCCGCGTGGAGTACCGCGAGGGTTTCGTCGAGTGTGCCGACTGTCATGTTCCTTTGACGCCCTTCCTGCAGCCGGAAGCTGCCGACGAGGATTACGCGGGTGCGAGTGACCTCGACGCCCTCATTCGCACCTCCTGCCGGGGTCCCATCGCGGTCGGTCTGGCGCAGAGTTTATTGGAAGAAGCCAGAATCCCTTACTTCGTCGTCGACCAAAGCATAGTGGTACGCCAGGACAGCGGCAACATTTTCGGCTGCCTGGACGTTCGCGTGCCGCGAGCCCGGGAAGCCGAGGCCCGTGAGATCTTGCGAAGCGTGGAAGAGATGAAATAGGCGGCGCGCGGGGCCGATGCACTCACCCGGCGCCGCGCGAATCGCGGCGAAACTCGAGGAGTTCCACCGGGGCGCCGCTATCGAGAATCATAGCCACCGTGACGCCTTCCGAGGGCGAGTTCGGAGCGGTGAGAATCTCCTTGCCCTCCAACGCGGCCCGCAGATCGTCCACTTCGAAGGCCACATGGGGCACCGACCGGATCAGCGGGTCGACCGGGCTATCCGGCTCGAAGCGCATCCATTGAATGCCACAAGGACTCGTCTCAAACCCGGAGACGTACATTTTGAACTGTTCCAGATAGCACTCGCCGGGGTGCGGAACCCCGGTCGGAAGGCCAATGTGGTGATATCTCCAGCCATGCTGCGAAGTGGCCGCGGGTGGCTCGTGGTCCTTGCGGATCGAGCGATTGGGCAACGCTGGCTCTGCAACGGGCATGATTCTCTCCCGGCCAAGCGTAACACGGTGGGCTGCGCGCAGCGAACGCAACACGATTCGCCAGAGCCGGCTGATACGCAGCTAGTCGTATCCACACGCGGCCGGAAATGTAGAAACTCGCGGCGTCGGCCAAGTAAGGTCGAGACGAATCTCCGAACTCCTGATGCGGTGGAATTTGGGTTGAGCCCGGCGGCTCCGGTCAGAGGTAGGACAGACGATCGGTTTTTGTCGTCTGTCAAGCGGCGCGCCCTGCCGAGGCGCGACAGACGACAAAAACCGATCGTCTGTCCTACCGGGTCTGCGCCACCGATTGCCCGTCAGGTGGGTCAGCTCATTTTCCGCAGCGCACGGAAAACGCCGGATAACATCAGGAGTTCGGAATCTCGACCCTGCACGCACGGCTGCGTGCGCCAGGCCCGCCTCAGCGCGGCAGCCGCCAGAGCAGGTAGAGCAGGCCGATGGCGAAGCCGGCGCCGGCTTGATACTCCTGATTCTGCAGGTACAGACGAAAGCGGAACGCGGCGTGGGTCGACCCAGGATCCGGAATCAGGCGCGGCCACAGAGCTCGCACACGTGCGGCATAGGATTCGTATTCCGGGAAAAGATGGCGCAGGTGCTGCTCTTCGAGTTGGATGACGGGCAGATACACGAACAGAAAGACACCGGCGAACAGCAGCGCCAGCCACGGGCTGCGCGCGGCGATGGCCAGCCCGGCGGCGACCAGCAGCGTGCCCAGGTAGAGCGGATTGCGGGTGTAGGCGTACGGCCCGCCGGTGGAGAGTTGGCGATTCTTATCCAGGCACCCCGCCGCCCAGCCGCGCAGCAGGAGGCCCAACAGCGAGACGGGAGTTCCCCAGGCAATCGACGCCGATAACGGCCGTGATAGCCAGGCGAAGATCAGCACGATGAGAAACCCGGACGGAACGCGCAGCCGCGCCACGGCATCGGCGTAAGGCTTGGGGAACTGGATCATTTGGGGCTGCACCCGCTGGAGCCACGCGCGCAGTCCAGCGCGGCGCGCAGAGTTTCGAACACTTCCTCGGGCGTGATCCGGCGCATGCTCTCGTCGATCGAGTCGAGACGCTTGTAAGTGGTCACGGCGCCGGGGGAGCGCAGCACGCGGAGCGAATCGCCATAAGGGCCGTTGCGCGCCGGATCGGTGGGACCGAACAGCGCGACGCCGGGCTTGCCGAGGGCCGCGGCCAGGTGCATAGGTCCGCTGTCCACGCCAACTACGGCGGCGGCGCGGCGGGTGGCATCGATCAAACCGGGCAGTCCGCAGGCGTGCGGCCAGACGCCATCCGCAGTTCCAAGCGGAGCGTCGTGCGGAACGTTGAGCACCAGCGGAAGGTTGCACTCGTTGCTAAGGAGCCTGGCCAGCGCCAGGTAGTTTTCGAGCGGCCATTGCTTGGCGCGCCAGCCGGCCAGGGGCGAGGCGAGCACGAAATCGCCATCGGGCAAGGGCGCTTCGGGCCGGCCTGGGGGCAACGGGAAGACGCGAACTGCGTGAGCGGCGCCGGCGGCCGCGGCGAGGTCGAGATTGCGATCCACCACGTGCGCGGCGGTGCTCGAGGCGCGGTGGGTATAGAAGACGCCCGCCGCGGCCTCGCGCAGTTGGCCGCGGTCCCAGCCAAAAATGCGCTCCGGCCGCGCGGCGGCGGCCACCACGGCGGACTTGAGCAGTCCCTGGAAATCCACCGCGAAGTCAAACGTGGCGGAACGCAGCTCGCGCAGCGACGCCAAAAGGCCGGAGGCGTCGCGGCGGCGCAACAGAATCACGCGGTCGACAAACGGATTGCCCTCGATCAGTGCGGCCCACTGCGGTTCGATCACCCAGGTGAGGTGCGAGCCCGGGAAACCTTGCTTCAGGGAAGCCACGGCGGGCAAGGCGTGGACGATGTCGCCCATCGCGCCGAGCCGTACCACGAGGATGCGCGGAGGGGTCTTGGTCAACGGAGGCTGCCAGTCCTTATTCAATCACAATTCGGCGCGAGGGCTTGGCCG
>DASWZP010000010.1:0-1543 GCA_036404395.1 Bryobacteraceae bacterium
CCCGCCTCAACCCGTTTCAGCCAGTGCAGGTCATCTCGTTCCTCTTGGCTCATCGCGATTCGTTCCATCCTTCAACCTTGCGGTTGTCAAGAGGAACTTTCTACTTGGCTCAAAGCGGAACTTTCTATTTGGCCGCGACAAAACGCGCGGGGTTCGTGCTCGTCAGCAAGACGATTGGTTAGAATAAGCAGCGTGGTCAAGGTGGATATCGGCTCATCGCTCAGCCGCCGCGCTTTTGCAGGGCTGATGGGGGCGGCGGCGCTCGGCGGTTGCGGCGGTGCGGCAGAGGCGCCCGCAAAATGGCGCGGTTTCAACTTGCAAGAGAAGTTCACGGCAACGCCGGAGGAATGGGCGGCGCTCGATCCGGAATGGGGCCGGCACAACGAACCGTTCGTCGAGACCGACTTCGAGTGGATGGCGCGATGGGGGTTCAACTTCGTGCGCCTGCCGATGTCCTACCGCTGTTGGGCTGACCCGAAAGATCCATTTCGGATGGTGGAGCGCACGTTGCGCGAAATCGATCAGGCGGTCGATTGGGGCAGGCAATATGGCGTCCACGTGTGCCTGAACTTTCACCGCGCGCCGGGGTACTCGGTCAGCGGCGCGCTGCTTGCCGAACCTTGGAACCTGTGGACCGATGAGCGTGCCGTCGACATCTTTCGATTCTACTGGGGCCATTTCGCGGAGCGTTACCGGGGGATTCCGAGCCGGCGCTTGAGCTTCAATTTGATTAACGAGCCGAGCCATTGCAGCGCGGCGCAATATGAAAAGGTGATTCGCGCCGGCGTGGATGCCATCCGTCAAGCCGATCCTGCCCGCCTGGTTCTGATCGACGGCCTGTTCGGCGAAGCGATCCTGCCGGTGAATGGGCTGGCCGACATCCCCAACACGGTGCACGCCACGCGCGGCTATGCGCCATTCGCCCTCACGCACTACCTGGCGCCCTGGGCGGGCACGCCGCGGCAGACGCCCACCTGGCCCATGCGAATCTCGGAAACCGTGGTGTGGAACCGCGCCATGCTGGAGCGCTGGTGCATCCAGCCCTTCCAGGAAATGGCCGATCGCGGCGCGACCGTGTTTGTCGGCGAATGGGGCTGCTGGAATCGCACGCCGCACGCGGTGACGCTAAGCTGGATGCGAGACTTCCTGTCGCTCTGGAAAGGCGTCAACTGGGGATGGGCGCTGTGGTGCTTTCGCGGTTCCTTCGGGATTCTGGACAGCAACCGCAGCGATGTCGCTTACGAAAACTGGCGCGGCCACAAGCTCGACCGGCGGATGCTGGAGGTGCTGCGCGAATTCTGAGAGCGGTTGAAAGACGCTTGCCTCGATCCTCTTGGCCACCCCACGCGTGCCAATCCCCGCGACCGTTGGTATCGCCCGGGCTCATCTTGCATGAGAAACGAGATGAGATGCGAGTGGTATTTGACACCCGGCAGTCCGTTTGTTCTAATGAAGTTAACTCTTTGCTCCTCAGTAGCTCAATGGTAGAGCATTCGGCTGTTAACCGAAGGGTTGTAGGTTCGAGTCCTACCTGAGGAGCCAA
>DASWZP010000011.1:0-23512 GCA_036404395.1 Bryobacteraceae bacterium
CAGGTTCTGACCAAAGATGGATATGATCTCTCCTGGCGAGACTGCTGTCTGGCCATTCGCAACCGGATCGGGGTCGGTCCCGACCTGGGTCGAGCGCAGCAAGTAGCTGGCGGCATTGGTCACTGCGGTAATCGCCATAGCTGTGCTGGATAGCACCGAAAATGTGGCCGGACCTCCCGGAACCTGCGCCGGGTTATTGGGCGGAGCCGGATTGGTCACGAACAGGCACAGGGTTGCGGGGTTTTGTAATAGGGAGGAATTAAACGGGATGGTGGCCTCCAGTACTTGCTGGCTCAGCAGCGTTACGGCTAACTGGGTGGGCGTACCGACGGGCGTGCCCCCGAGTTCGCAATCTCCCCCGGCCTGCTCTTCGATGGTCACCACTGAAGTGGCGAAGAAATTCTGCCCGTTGATGGTGATCAAAGGACTGACCGCCGGATCCTGCACGATCACCACCGGATAAATGGAGGTCAGCGCTGGCGGCCCGGCCGAAACCACCAGGTTCACCGAGACAATGAACGACGCGCTGCCGGAGGTAGTTGGAGCGATGGTAATCGTGCCGCCGTAGCTGCCCGGCAACAAGGACTCAACGGTAGTCTGATCCAGCAGCACAGTGATCGGCACGTAGGAACCCGAAAGCGCCACGCCGCTGGTGGTAAGCCCCGAAGGCGTCGAGCCTAGCGGCCCGACGCGGACCCACGTGGGAGATTTGGCCGTTCCTGTGCCGGTCGCGGCAACGGCGGTAACCGTAAACGGTATTGTCCCCCCGTTTGATGCCACGTCAATTTCGGAAGACGTCGTCGGGTCCGTTGCCGGAAAAGCGGGCCAAGTGGCGCCGGTGGTGTACGAAAAGGTGAGCGTGCCGTTGGTGGAAGACGTGGCTGCGGTGTAGTTCGTGGACGGGGAGATCACCACCAGCGAGGAAGGGGGATTGGACACCATCAAGCTCACCGGAATGGTGAGGCTCATGGTTGCCGGCACGGTCGAAATCGCAATCGAGCCGGGATAGGTTCCGGGCGGCAGGCCGGTTGGATTCGCAGTCAACGTCAGCGCCAAAGGCGAATATCCGGAGGCGGGCGTAACCACGAGCCAGGCGGGCGCCGACGAATCCTGCGCCACCACCACCGTCGAACTTGCCGTGCCCGTTGGCAGCGTCACGGTCACTTTGGTCGAGGCCGGCAGCGTGGCACTGCCGACCTGATAGGAAAAAGTCACCGAAGCGGGCGAAACCGTGATGCCGGTCGAACTTGCGGCCCAAGCCCCGCCGGCAAGGAGCGCTGCCAGCGCCCAGCCGAGAATGCGCACCATTTTCATGCTGGGTATATCGGCGCAAGCGCCGCAGACCTTTACAGCCGGCTGTGGGCACCGTCGGGAACCGGCGCGGGACTGAATTCCCAACCGTTTTTCGAGACCGGCCGCCGACCGCCGCCGCATGATATCCTGAAGCCGGGAGTGCGGCCACTAGTGTAAAGCCCTTATTTTGTTTGGGCTAACGGATTCGATCCGGGCCGGAAAGACGAGGACATCGATGCACCTCATCCCCACGCAAGAGGAAGTCGTCGCCGTGCTGCGAGAGACCGGAGCGCTGCGCGACGGCCATTTCGAGTACCCCACCGGTCTGCATTCCAACGAGTATCTGAAGGTGCCGCTGGCGATGCGTTACTCCCGGCACCAGAAAATGATGTCGGTGGGTTTAAGCCGGCTGTTGCGCGCCCATCCGGAAATCCGCGCCATCGCCAAGGATCTTTCGATGGTGGCGCCCACCACGGGCGGGCTGCCGCTGGCCTTCGGATTGTGCGAAGCGCTGCGCGCGCGGCAGGTTTACTGGGCGGAGCGGGAGCACGACCGCGACCCGCTTCGTTTCCGCCACTTCCTGCGTCCCGAGCCGGGAGAGCCGGTGGTGCTGGTGGACGACATCCTGCGCACCGGCCAGCGTCTGACCGAACTGAAAGCGCTGTTAGAATCCCATAACGCCAAGGTGGTGGGACTGGCGGTCGCCGTTTACCAGCCCAACCCCACGACCTTGAGTTTCGGCGACCTCCCGCTGTACTATCTGGTCAAGCTCGACGGCAGTTACTATGTCGATGGGGAGCACTGCGAATGGTGCCAGCGGGGCGTGCCCCTAGAGAAGGTTTGAGAATGCCAAGGGACGGGCAGCGGCGCGGCCTGGCGGGACGTATGCCGGGTGCGCGGTGGCTGGGTCCGTGTCTCTGCGCAGCCGCACTGTGCGCCGGCCTGCGCGCTCAGGAATGGGACGCGGTCAAGCTCGCACCATATTATCCGACGCCGGAAACCATCGTCGGACAGATGCTCCAGTTGGGCGGCTTAAAGGCAGGCGAGAAAGTGTACGACCTCGGGTCGGGCGACGGCCGCATCGTGATTATGGCGGCGCAGAAATTTCATGCCGACGCGGTGGGCGTCGAGATCGACCCCGATTTGTGCCGCCAGAGTCTGGCGCGGATTGCCAAGCTGGGGCTCGAAAAAAACGCACGCATCATCCACGGCGACCTGCTGGCACAGAATTACAGCTCGGCCGACCTGGTGACGGTTTATCTGCTGCCGGATTCCATCAACGGCAAAGTGCAGCCGCTGCTCGACCGCCAACTCAAGAAGGGCGCGCGTGTGGTAGCGCACGATTTCGAATTTCGTGCGTGGACCCCGGAAAAGGTGGTCAACATCGCCGACGATGGGGAAGGCCGCAGTCGCACACTGTACCTGTATCGAAAGTGACACCTTGTTGGATCGAATGAAAATCGGCTGGCCTCGATCCATGGCGGCGGCCCGGGCGGCCCTGGCCGCGGTGGCCCTGGCATTGTTCCTTTTCAGCCGGGCGGACGTGTTCAACGCATCTTTCTACGTGCTGGCGCTGTACCTGATCTGCGCGGTCGTGCTGGTAGTAAAGGCGCGCACGCCGCACGGCGTCTTCGGGCTGCTGGCGCTGGTTGCCGACATCGTGTACCTGCTGGTTTCCGCGGCTTATGGCGGAGAACGGCTGCTCTGGTTCAGTTCGGCCTTCCTGCTCTACGTTCTCGCCGAAGCGCTGGTGTTTTTCGGCGTGACGGAAGTGGCGCTGGTGTCGGCCGTGGCCGCCGCATTCTGCATCGCGCTGCCATCGCTGCCGCTGGATCCTCTGCTGAGAACGATTGTGGTCGGCGGCGCGTTGGCTTGCGGGGCGGCGATCTACAAGCGCCGTATGACCTTGCGCTTCGCCACGCTCGAAACGCGCGCCGTCGAGGCGCAGCAGGAAGCCGAGAAAGCGCGTGAAGCGGAGCGCCAGCGCATCGCCTCGGATTTTCACGACGGCCCGTTGCAGAGCTTCATCAGCCTGCAAATGCGCCTCGAGATTCTGAAAAAGCTGCTGGAGCGCGACTTCGAAGCCGGCATGGAAGAGTTGCTGGGGCTGCAATCGCTGGCGGTGGCACAGGTGCGCGACCTTCGCATGTTCCTGAATGCGATGCGGCCGGTGGATGTGGATGGCGCCAATTTCGTGGTCACTGCCCGGCGTACCGCCGAATCGTTCCAGAAGGAAAGCGGGATTCCGGTTACCTTCATCAGCTCATCCGGGCCTGTCGGCCTGCCACCGGAAATGACGGCGGAAGCGCTCCAGATGATTCGCGAAGCCTTGCACAACGTGCAGAAGCACGCCGCCGCCACGCGCGTCGCCGTGTCGCTCGAAAAGGCCGCCAACGGACTGGAGATCTCGATCGAAGACAATGGCCACGGCTTCGCTTTTTCCGGCTCGTATTCGCTCGAGGAACTTGAGCTGCTGCGGCTCGGCCCGGCCAGCCTGAAGCGGCGCGCCCGCTCGCTGAACGCCGATATGCAGCTCGAATCGCGTCCCGGCCGCGGCACCGGCCTCAAGGTGCGCATCCCCCTGCAATAGCCTGCAACTTCCACAACAAAGTGGGACAGGCGCTTCCGCCTGTCAACCCTGCGTTCTCACGATTCCCTCCCGTGTGCTACGCTTGTCGCCGTGAACGTCGGTATCACGTGTTATCCGACCTACGGCGGCAGCGGCATCGTCGCCACCGAACTGGGCATGGAACTGGCCGCGCGCGGCCATGAGGTCCACTTCATCACCTACGCTAATCCGATCCGCCTCGACCCCGGTTCGCCGCGCATCCACTACCACGAAGTCGAAGTCTCGAATTACCCGCTGTTCCAATACCCGCCCTATTGCCTGGCGCTCGCGTCGCGCATGGCGGATGTGGCCGAGGCCTACGCGCTCGACCTGCTGCACGTGCATTACGCCATCCCGCACTCCATCTCCGCCATGCTGGCGCAGCAGATCCTGGCTCCCAAGCGCCGTTTGCCTTTCATCACCACGCTGCATGGCACCGATATCACACTGGTCGGCGCCGATCCATCGTACTTTCCGATCACCAAGTTTTCGATCGAACGGTCCGACGGCGTCACTTCCATCAGCGATTACCTGCGGCAGCAGACGGTGGAAGTGTTCGGCATTTCGAACCAGATACGCGTGATCAAGAACTTCGTCAACTGCGATCTGTACCATCCCGATCACGCGAAGAGCGGCGCCGCGGCATACTCTCCGGATGGTGAGAAACTGTTGATTCACCTTTCCAATTTCCGCCCGGTCAAGCGCGTGCTCGATTGCGTTCGCATCCTGGCCGAAGTGCGCAAGAAGACGCCGGCGCGGCTGCTGATGGTGGGCGACGGTCCCGACCGGCTACCGGCCGAGCACCTGGCGCGCGAGCTGAAGGTGGATCGCCACGTTCTCTTTCTCGGCAAACAGGACCATGTCGAGCGCATCATCCCGCTGGCGCACGTGCTGCTGATGCCGAGCGACCTGGAATCGTTCGGCCTGGTGGCACTCGAAGCCATGGCGTGTGGCGTAGTGCCGGTAGCCACCCGCGTGGGCGGCGTGCCCGAGCTCATCACCGATGGCGAAGACGGCTACCTGGAGACCCCCGGCGACATCGCCGCGCAGGCCGCCCGCGTGACCGCCCTGTTGACCGACGACGCGCTGCATTCCCGCATGGCCGGCGCCGGCCGCTGGAGCGCCTCCGAGCGCTTCTGTTCGGAAAAAATCATTCCCCAATACGAACAGTGTTACGAAGATGTTGTGGCCCGGAGGCAGACCGTCGCCTAAGCGATCCGCGGACGTATAATCAAGACTCAGGTATCGATAACTACTGGCGCGGACGCGCCGGCGCCGCGGCCTCGGCCCGCTTGCGCGATCGCGCCGAACGGAGACAGGAACTCATGAAAACAGCTTTGCGATTCGCCGCCGCTCTGGCGGTGTCGGCCGCCGTGGCTACGGTGTGCGCCCAGACCAAGGAGCGTCCAATTCCCCGCCTGGTGCACAAGGACGGCCGCTATGCCCTGTTTGTCGATGACGCGCCGTACCTGATGCTGGGAGCGCAGGTGGGCAACTCCAGCGCCTGGCCCGGCGTGCTTCCCAAGGTCTGGCCGGCGATCGAGTATCTGCACGCCAACACCGTCGAAATGCCAGTGTATTGGGAACAGTTCGAGCCGCAGCCGGGGAAGTTCGACTACACCGTAACAGACACGCTGCTCGCACAGGCCCGCCAGCATCACGTTCATTTAGTGCTGTTGTGGTTCGGCCTCTATAAGAACGGCAGCCAGCATTACACGCCGGAATGGATGAAGCTGGATCCGGAGAAGTACCAGCACATCACCGGCAAAGACGGCCGCCCGGTGGATTCTCCGTCGCCGTTCGCCAAGGCGTCACTCGATGCCGATGTCCACGCGTTCACCGCGTTCATGCGGCACCTCAAGGAGGCGGATGCGGAGCGCACCGTGCTGCTGGTGCAGGTGGAAAACGAAGCCGGCACGTGGCAAATCCGCCGCGACTATTCGCCGGTGGCGCAAAAGTTGTACGAAGGGCCTGTGCCCGCCGAAGTGCTCGCAGCCATGCACGTGCCCGCCGCCACTCCCGCGCCCAACTGGCAGGAAGCCTTCGGCGCCGAAGCCGAAGTGTATTTCCACGCCTGGTCGGTGGCTACTTATGTAGGCAAGGTGGCCGCCGCGGGGAAAGTGGTTTATCCGCTGCCGCTTTATGCCAACGCCGCTCTGCGGCGCGCCATCCCGCCCGGCCCTCCCGGCACGTATGAAAGCGGCGGCCCGACCGACAACGTTCTTCCTATCTGGAAGGTCACTGCGCCGGCGCTGGATATCCTCGCGCCCGACATCTATGTGGAAGACAGCGCGGAGTACCTGAAGGTGATGGAACTGTACCATCGCGACGACAACGCTTTGTTCATTCCGGAGACCGGTCACAGCGCCGGCGTCGCCCGCTACCTGTTTTCCGCGCTTGGCATGGGAACCATCGGGTTCTCGCCGTTCGGCCTGGATTACGTCGAGGGCGGCACCGAAGAGCAGTTCGCGCCGATCGCACAGGATTACAAACTGATCGGACCGATCGCCCGCTTGATCGCGCGCCTCAATTTCGAAGGCAAGCTGCAAGCCGTGTCGGAAGAAAAGGGCAAGGCGTCGCAAACCATGGATTTCGGCGCGTGGAAGGCGGAGGTGTCTTACGGTGTGGTGCGCTTCCATGAGCCGCGCGGCAACCCATTGCCCATCGGGCGCGCGCTGGTGGCGCAACTCGGCGAAAATCAATTCTTGGTCACCGGGATTTCTTGCGGCGTCGACTTCCGTCCCAGCGCCGCGGGGAAGCAGCGCCAATTCCTCCGCGTTGAAGAGGGCACCTACGAAAACGGCGTCTTCAAAACGATTCGAATCTGGAATGGCGACGAAACCGACTGGAACCTCAATTTCCGGTCGGAGCCAGTGATTCTGCGCGTGTCACTGGCCACTTACTAACTCAGTAACGCCGGCGGTCTTGCCGCCGGTGATTTGCCGGGATTCCCGGAACTTCGGGCGGATTCTTCGACCCCGTCGTTCGTTTTCGTACGTGCCGTACAGTAATAGGGAAAGAGAGACTCATGAAATCCTATCTCGCACTTAGTGCGCCATTTCGCAATTACTACAGCGTTTCACCCGATCTGCGGGCGAGGCATGCCTCGCCCCTACAGCGCCCGACCGGCCGTAGGGGCCGGGCATGCCCGGCCCTGCCTGCCGCGAATCGCACGGCCACCGCGGTCATTTTTGCGCTGGCTCTTACCACATCTCTCGCTGCGCCGGCGCTGTGCGCCCCGGCCGATGGCGTGGCTGCAACCCCGCCCATGGGTTGGAACAGTTGGGACTGCTACGGCACCACCGTGACCGAAGCCGAAGTGAAGGCCAACGCGGATTACATGGCGCGGCACCTGAAACAGCACGGATGGCAGTACATCGTGGTCGATATTCAATGGTCCGAGCCGAATCCCAGGGCTCACGGCTACCGCCAGGATGCCGCGCTGGAGATGGATGCGTATGGCAGACTCATCCCCGCCGTCAACCGCTTTCCGTCCGCCGCCGATGGCCGCGGCTTCCGCCCATTGGCCGACTATGTTCACGGCCTGGGCCTGCGCTTCGGCATTCACATCATGCGCGGAATACCGCGCCAGGCCGTGAAGGCGAACTTACCCGTATTCGGCGCTGCGGTGCACGCCGCCGAAATCGCCGACGTCAACTCCACCTGCCCATGGAACAGCGACATGTATGGCGTCGATATGAGCCGGCCCGGCGCGCAAGCTTATTACGATTCGCTGCTCAAGCTATACGCCGAGTGGGGCGTCGATTACATCAAGGCGGATGACATCGCGCGGCCGACTCATCGCGAAGAGATCGCCGCGCTGCACCACGCCATCGGGAAGACCGGGCGGCCGATCGTGCTCAGCCTCTCGCCGGGACCGGCGATGGTAAAGGACATCGAATTCCTGCGCGAGAACGCCAACATGTGGCGCATCTCCGACGACTTTTGGGACGATTGGCGGCTGCTGCGGCAGAACTTTATCCTGATGTCGATCTGGAGTTCGGTCGGCCACCCCGGCGCCTGGCCGGATGCCGACATGCTCCCGCTGGGCCGAATCGGGATTCGCGCCGAGCGCGGCGAGGCGCGCGTGTCCCACTTCACGCACGATGAGCAGCGCACGTTGATGAGCCTCTGGTCGATCGCGCAGTCTCCGCTGATGTTCGGCGGCGACCTGCCGTCCAACGACGAGTTCACCGAATCGTTGATTACCAATGACGAGGTGCTGGCGGTGAACCAGACCGGTGCGCGCGGCGGAGCTTTCGCGGAAGGCGGCGACAGCGTCATCTGGGCGGCCGATGCCCCCGGCGGCGCGAAGTTTTTCGCCGTCTTCAATGTGGGTGACCGTGCGCCGATCGACATCCCCGTCGACTGGCGCGCGCTCGGCATGCCGCCTAATTGCTCGCTCCGCGATCTCTGGCAGCGCGCGGACGTGGCCGCGATTCGCGGCGGTCACACTTTCCATGTGGCGCCGCACGCTTCGGGCCTCTATAAGCTGACGCCGCTCAAGTAGCCGTGGCGCAGGCTGTCGGCCTGCTGAGCTGAGATTCGTCTCGGCTTTTCTTCCCCGCGCTACCATGGAAACACCATGCCAGGCCGCAAGCGGAGCAGACGCCCTTACCCGGTTTTCCAGTTGCAATCCTGGGAAGCGTTCTTAAAGCTCATTACCAAGCCGCCCTACTCGCACTGGGCGTTCCGCGGCGAGCGCAACGAGCGCGGGCCGCTCTACAGCTCGCTCTCGCTCTACCTGCGGAATTTCGGCGTGGCGCCGGAGGCATGGCCCCTCCAGGAGGAGCGCATTTTGCGCATCTTCAAGCGCAAGGCGCACCAGTTTCTGGCGCGGCCGCCGGAGTGGGACGACGACTTCGAGTGGCTGGCCCTGATGCAGCACCACGGCGCGCCGACACGCCTGATCGATTTCACCTGGTCGCCGTACGTGGCGGCGTTTTTCGCCCTCGAGCACGCTCTCGCCGAGGGCGTCGTCTGGGCCATGAACCCCGCGCGCATCGACAGCAGCCGCGCGCGCAAGCCGGTGCGCACGGACCCGCGCCGCGAAGGCGCCTTCCAGCGCTATTTTCTAAAAGGTCATCACCGGTTCATCTGGATGGGCGAACCGCACACTATGAACCGCCGGCTGATCGCGCAATCGGGCACCTTCGCGGTGCCGGGCGTACTCGATATGCCGGTGGATGAAATCCTTCGCGATGCCGACCAGGAAAACATTCTGGCCAAGTTCGTTCTGTCTCATTCCGTGCGCGAAGTGGCCCTGCGCGAGTTGTACCGCATGAACATCACCTACGCGACTTTGTTCCCGGACTTAGATGGCCTCGCGAAATCGATGGGTTACGAACTGGAATTTCATTGGGGCTACAATCCACGCACCATGGAGCGTTACGATACATAGCTTGCCAACACCCAGGAGTCAGGAGACAGGAGTCAGAAGTAATCCGCCCGCTTCTGACTCCTGTCTCCTGACTCCTGACTCCCGTCTTCTGACTCCGCTACTGCACCCCGATTGTCACCGCATTCGATGTCGTCCCACCAATCGAAATCGTAACCGGCACGGCACTCCCCTTCGCCGCCTCCGCGGGCACCTGCGCGTTCACCTGGTACAGCCCCACATAGCCGGGCGCAAGGCCGTAGAACGACAAGCTGGCCGGCGCTCCGCCAATCGTCACGGTTGGAATCGTCGTGGTCCAAGAGAGCGGACTGCTGGGAGCGGGCGCCCCGGTTGCAGGCTGGTTGGTAACCGCGCCCAGTCCGGTACAGTAAATCGAGACATAAGTGCTGCCAGCGGTCGCCGGGTTGGTCGAATCGACCGGGCGATAGGATGAGTCGAGGATCGCTCCCTGGCCGGTGCCCCCGGAGTTCATACTGAAGATTGCCGGCGCGAATTGTGCCAGGCTCACGATCTCGGCGGCGCTGCTTTGGCTGTTCAGAATCGCAGCCAGCGTGGTTTGCGCTTGTCCACTTAGTTCCCAGGGGACCTGGAAATTGACCTGTCCGCCGGAAACAAAAAACAAAGGCGCCAGTGCGCCGCCGTTGAGCTGAAGGGATAGCCCCGAGATACTGGTGGGCAGCGGCGATTGAGTGGCAACCACCGGCGAGGACACGAGGAAGTTCGCAAACACCGAAGCCACGCTGCCGGGAGCCACTGGAGCTGCATAACTGGCTGCGTTGACGATACCGCCTGGGATCATCGACGGTGCAGTCCCTACTCCTTGCTGCGTCACTATGAACGGCAAGCCCGCAAGAGAGATCACGGCGCTGCGCGCTGCGCCGGTGTTGGGCGCCACAAGGAGCGTCGCCATACCCGGGCCGGTGCCGACGATCCAACCGGGTGTCGTGATCCAGCTTGGCAGGCTCTGGAGCGCCCAGCCACAGCCGGCTGCCGTTTGCACGGCTTCAAAGAGGTAGGCGCCATCGGCCGCGGCCACGTCTGTAACCGCAGTCGAGCCGATAGTGTATGTACACGGGGCGCCCGAAGGAGATAGCTCGCGAATTCGATTGTTTCCGCTGTCGGCAATGTAAACGGCGCCGCTATGATCCACGAAAACGCCAAACGGGCTGTCGATTTGCGCGCTGGTGGACGGGCCGCCGTCACCGCTGAATCCGGCAACGCCATTCCCCGCAATCGTGGTACTCATCCCACCCGAGACCCTGCGCACGCGGCTGCCTCCCGAGTCCGCCACGTACAAATTGCCCGAGCTGTCAACGGCAACGCCCGAGGGGCCACCGAAAGTGGCGTAGGTGGCTGGCTGACCATCGCCGACGTTTTGGCCGGGGGCCTTGGTCCCTGCCACCGTGATGATGAGTCCGTTCGACACTTCACGGACAAGATCGTTTCCGTTGTCCGCGACGTACAGGTTTCCGGCCGAGTCCACCGCGACGTCCCAAGGGTAAGACAGTTGCGCGCTGCTGGCTGGGATGTTGTCGCCGTTGTAACCCAGCGTCCCGGTCCCCGCGACGGTGGTGATCACGCCGCTCGAGACCTTGCGAATGCGATTGTTGCCGGAGTCGGCGATGTACACATTTCCGGCGGAGTCCACCGCGATGCCTTGCGGGTAGTTGAGCTGCGCGGCGCTGGCTGGGATGCCATCGCCGTTGTAACCGGGCATGCCGGTCCCAGCTATCGTGGTGACGACCCCATGGGTAATCTTCCTTACCAGCTCGTCGCCGGCGACATAGAGATTTCCGGCGGAATCCTCCGCCAGTCTCACGGGACCAATTAGCCCCAGGGACGCGATGGCTCCATTCGAAACCTCGAGCAGGAACCCGTCGTCCGTGTCCGCGACGTAGATGTTACCGGCGGGATCCACAGCGACGCCTTGCGGATGGTTTAGCTGCGCGTTGGCAGCGAGGCCGCTCTGGCCAACTGGCTCGCCGCCGCCCGCGATGGTGGTAGTGGTTCCGTTCGAGACCTTGTAAACCAGTCCGTTGCCCGCAACGTATAGGTTGCCGGCGGAGTCCGCAGCCATGCCTTCCGGTCCGACATTGGCGATGGTGCTAATGAGCCCGTGCGTTACTTCGCGGACGCGGCCGGAATCCCCTATGTACAGATTTCCGGCGGCGTCCACCGCGACGTCCTGGGGGTAGCCCAATTGCGCGCTGCTGGCTGGGATGTTGTCGCCGTTGTAACCCTGCGTCCCGGTCCCCGCCACCGTCGTGATGATTCCCGCCGTCGAGACCATACGGACGCGAAAGTTGTCAGTGTCCGCGATGTAGATGTTGCCGGCGGAATCCACCGCGACCCCCTGCGGGAAGCTCAACTGGGCGCTGGTGGCCGGGCTGCCATCGCCGCTGAAACCCAAGAACCCTACTCCCGCCATCGTGGTGATGATGCCGCTCGTCGAAACCTCGCGGACGCGAAAGTTGTAAGTGTCCGCGATGTAGATGTTGCCGGCGGAGTCCACCGCAACTCCCGCGGGGTAGCTCAAGAAGCCGCTGGTGGCTGGCCCGCCATCGCCAACACCGCTAGCTGACGTCCCGCCGCCAGCGATGGTGGTGATGGTCCCGTTCGACACTTTGCGAATGAGCCCGTTGCTCGCGTCCGCAATATAGAGATTGCCCGAGCGGTCAACGGCTAAGCCTCGGGGATAGTTCAGTTGGGCGCTGGTGGCGGGACCATTGTCGCCACTGTATCCGGCGGTCCCATTGCCCGCCACTGGCGTCAGCAGGCCGGTCGCGGCATCGATCCGCACCACCATGTTGTAGTTAGCCAGAGCCACCACGAGGTTGCCGGTTGAATCGATCGCAACCGCGGCGGCATCGCCCAGACTGGCGGATCGAGCGGAAATGTTCAACGGCAGACCGCCCCCGGCAATGGTGTTAATCGTGTAAGTCTGGCCAAATGCGGAATACGCGATGGCCAGGCTCAAAAGTGAAGCACTGAGTAGACGCACGATACCCTTCTCTCCAACCCGGAACTAACTCCTTCAGTCTGACTGATGAATCTGCAGCATACCATGCCTATTTAGAGCCATTTTTCTTGGTAGGGCATGCTTTAGCTTGCCGAGCAAGAGTACGCTCAGCAACTTTCATTTGCTGCAAGACCCGAAGACCGCTCCATTTCCATGTCGCGCGCACCCCGGCACGTCCAAGCGCTGCGCGCTGTGCGACCATAAGAGTCCGGGGCGGGTTGGCGCCCAGGTTCGCCACGGTGGCCGCTCCGCGTTTTCCTCAAAGGAGGCAAGTGAGATGAGAAGAGCATTTTTCCTGACGATCCTGATGTTCGGCGCCAGCAGTCTTTTCGCGCTCGATAACGGCCTGGCCCGCACGCCGCCGATGGGCTGGAACAGTTGGAACAAGTTCGCCTGCAATGTGAGCGAGAGCCTGATTCGCGAAGCCGCCGACGCCATCGTCAGTACGGGCATGAAGGATGCCGGGTATCAGTATGTGGTGATCGACGACTGCTGGCAGGTTTCGCGCGACGCCGAGGGCAACATCGTGCCCGATGCCAAGCGGTTCCCGGGCGGCATGAAGGCGCTGGCCGACTATATCCATTCCAAGGGGCTCAAGTTCGGCATCTACTCCGACGCCGGCACCGGCACGTGCCAGAAGCGTCCTGGCAGCCGCGGCTATGAGTTTCAGGATGCGCGGCAGTACGCGGCCTGGGGCGTCGACTATCTCAAGTACGACTGGTGCAATACCACGACGCAGAATTCGGTCGCATCTTATTCCATCATGCGCGACGCCTTGGCCAAGTCCGGGCGGCCGATCGTTTTCAGCATCTGCGAATGGGGATCGTCGAAGCCGTGGCTCTGGGCCGCGGACGTCGGCAACCTGTGGCGGACCACCGGCGACATCCAGGATAAGTGGAGTATCAAGCGGGATTGGGGCGGCAATGGCGTGGTCCAGATCCTCGACCTGCAGGACGGCATCGAGTTCGCCTCCGGCCCCGGCCATTGGAACGATCCCGACATGCTCGAGGTGGGCAACGGGGGCATGAGCTCGACCGAGTACCGCGCGCACTTCAGCCTGTGGTGCCTGATGGCGGCGCCGCTGATGGCGGGCAACGACATCCGCGGCATGACCGACGAAATTCGCGGCGTCCTTACCAACAAGGAAGTGATTGCGGTGGACCAGGACGCGCTCGGCTACCAGGGGCGAAGGGTGAAGCGCGACGGCGACCGCGAGATTTGGTCGAAGCAGATGGCCGATGGCAGCCGCGCCGTCGCGCTGCTCAATCGCGGCGACTCGGAAACCGAGATCCGCGTGGCTTGGACCGACATCGGTTACCCGGACTCGATCTCCGCCGCGGTCCGCGATCTTTGGGCGCATCAGGACCTGGGCTCTCAGCAGGGCGGCTTCTCGGCCAAGGTGCCGAGCCACGGCGTGGTGATGGTGACGGTCCGGCCTGGCGCGAAGTAACTAACAAACCCTAGTGGGGCCGGTCCCCGACCGGCCCGTCGTGGGGCAGGATGATATCCTGCGCGCAACCCAGAGGGTGCCCCGGCCAATCGGCGCAGCCGGGCGAAGCCCGGCAGGTTTCTTCGCCGCACTCCCGTAGGGGCCGGGCATGCCCGGCCCGCGCCCGCATCGATTATTAGTCACACCCCATCTCCCCCACTAACTCAATCACTTAGCCCCCAAAACCCTTGACACACCCTCCATACTGGAATTGGGACTGTGGCGCCAGGCTCCGCTGCTAGTCCTTACTTGTTGGCCAACAAGCGTTGCACTCAGGTGTTACTGAACTTCCGGCGCCCGTTAAAGGCATGCGGGGTCCCCCTTGGGCTGGACTCTCGACGGAAGACTTTGGATCTCGGGATTCATAACCGCCGGCGGAATACGGATAGCCATTATTGCCGCCCGCTCGGATAACAGAAAGCAAGGAACGAATCGACACCGTAATGTTTGCCATCAAAGCGGACCAATACATCGAAGTTCCTGCTTAAATCACTGGGTGGCCGATACGCACTGCGATAAGTCAGCGAAGCCCGGCCACCCGCAACGCACTTTATCTGTCTCATCAAATTTCTCAAGGCCGCAGTGTGCCCAATAACGCTCCGTAGGGGCCGGGCATGCCCGGCCCGCGTCACACCACCTACAGAATCTCCAGGCGCTTTCCGACCTTCTCAAAGACTTCCAGCGCGCGGTCCAGATCCGCTCTGGTGTGCGTGGACGCCACTATCGTCCGCACGCGCGCCTTGCCCTTGGCCACGGTCGGAAAACCGATGCCTGTGGCCAGCACGCCTTCCTCGAACAGCTCGCGGGAGAGCCGGTGCGCCAGCGCCGCCTCGCCGACGATCACCGGCGTGATAGGCGTCTCGCTGATCCCGGTGTTGAAACCCGCCGACGCGAGGCCTTGCTTGAAGTAGCGGGCGTTGGCCCAGAGCGCCTCGATGCGCTCAGGCTCCTGCTCCAGCACGTCGAACGCGGCCAGACATGCTGCGGCGACTGCCGGCGGATGCGAGGTCGAAAACAGAAACGGCCGCGCGCGGTGATACAGGAATTCGATCAGGTCGCGGCTGCCGCAGACATATCCGCCCAGCACCCCGATCGCTTTCGAGAGCGTTCCCACTTGAATGTCAACGCGCCCGTGGAGGCCGAAATGATCGATCGTGCCGCGGCCGTTGCGGCCCAGCACGCCAGAAGCGTGCGCGTCGTCCACCATCATGATGGCGCCGTGTTTTTCCGCCGCCGCCACCAGGCCGGGCAGCGGGCCGATGTCGCCATCCATCGAAAAAACGCCGTCGGAAATCAGCAGCTTTCTCCCGCCGGCGCCGGCGAGCGAAGCCAGAACGCTCTCCGCCGCGGCCACGTCCTTGTGCGGGAAGACGTGAATCTTGGCCCGCGAAAGACGGCAGCCATCGATGATGCTGGCGTGATTCAGCTCATCCGAGACGATGTGGTCGTCCGGCCCCAGAATCGCGGACACCGTGCCCGCATTGGCGGCGAACCCGGATTGAAAAACCACGCAGGCCTCGACGTTCTTAAAGGCGGCGATACGCTCCTCTAGCTCGAGGTGCAGCGACATGGTGCCGGAAATCGTGCGCACCGCGCCCGAGCCGGCGCCGTACCGTTTCACCGCTGCGATGGCCGCCTCCAGCAACTTCGGATGAGTGGTGAGACCGAGGTAATTGTTGGACGCCAGGTTGATGACCTCCTTGCCGTCGAAGCGGGATTCCGCCGCGCTGGCCGATTCGAGAATGCGCAGGCGCTGGTAGGTGCCTTCGCTCTTCCATTGTTCGAGCTGGTCGTCGAGGTACGCGAGTGGTTTGATCGTCACCAGACAAGTGTATCGCCTGGAATCGCCGGGCGGTTTGGAGCCGGCGCGCCCCGCGTGCTACGATTGAACTGTCTCGCGTGACACAGCGGGGACGTAGTTCAGTTGGTTAGAACGCCGGCCTGTCACGTCGGAGGTCGCGGGTTCGAGCCCCGTCGTCCCCGCCATTCCTTTCAGTTACTCCCGCGTTCCGCACTGCGCCCCCTGAGGGTGGTGTGGCAGTAGGGGCAGAGCGCCCGGTGAATAGCGGACGCTTGTACTGATACACCCCCGCCTGTACTAATAAACCCAAAATGCTAGTACTTATGGTGGACGATTCGCGGCACGGTCTATTGATTTGTGGGCCTGGACGCCAGTAGCATGTAAGACGATCCACCCATGGAAAATAGAAGAACTCGTCGATTCACGCTCAGTCTCCCGCTATCGGTCGTACGGTCCGGCGTTGAGCAGACCACCCTGGCCGGCCACACCAAGAACATCAGTTCGACCGGTGTGCTGTTCACGACTGAGAATGAGCCGGCGGTTACCGGTGCGATTGAGTACGTCATCAGCCTGAGCGAGGACGAAAAACGGCCCGTTAACCTGCGTTGCCTGGGCAAGGTCGTCCGGTTGGAGCGCGCAACCACCGGCCGCCACGGAGGTGCCCAGGCTTACCATGTGGCCGCCACGCTGGAGCGTTACGAGTTCGTGCGCGCCCAGTAAGGTTGCTGTTAGGGTTCCCAAAGAAATCCTTCGTGCAGCGGGCGAAGCGCGCGGGAGCACCCGATATCTCCGTGGTTTCGGTCAAAGACTGAGATCGACCGCCTCGCCGGCGACTGCCGGCGAAGAATCCGAGCGAAATGTCGGCCAGTCGCCGGAAGGCGATGAGTTCGCGCGGCCCCTCCGGACTCTACCTTACCGTGGCCACTGGATTGCTTATGAATAAGCATGTCCAAGATCACTGAAGCTAGCCGCGATCATATCGCCGATGAAAATTTCGCTTTTCCCAAGGAACGTAAAGAACCCATCCATGACGCTGCCCACGTGCGCAACGCAATCGCCCGCTTCAAGCAAGTGGAGGGGGTGACCGACGCCGAACGCGACGCCGCTTGGAAACGCATTAAATCCGCTGCCAAGAAACACAAAGTAGAGTTGAACGAGGAAGACTGGCGCGAACTTAGCTAGCCATTTCGCAACTAGATTGCCTTTCGCTGCGGCCTGCGGGCGAGGCATGCCTCGCCCCTACAACGGACTCGTACGGGCGCGGCACGCCTGGCCCGGCTCAGGCGGTTCTTTAGGCGCCGCGCAGAATATGTAACCGAACCCTGAAAGTGTGCCTTTAGTTGACCGCTTCCTTGTGCCGCGACAGCGCCGCTCTTGACATCCTCCCCGCTTCCCCTACTCTGATAAGATGTCCCGGGCTGCTGCGCCATCTCCCACCGGTAAGCTCACACTGCTGCCGCTGATCGCGGCGACTTACTTTATCGTTTCCGGCGGGCCGTTCGGGTTGGAGGATACCGTTGCCAAGGCCGGCTACGGCGGCGCCATTCTCATCCTCCTGCTCACGCCCGTGCTGTGGAGCTTTCCCACCGCGCTGATGGTCAGCGAACTGGCCAGCGCACTGCCCGAAGATGGCGGTTATTACGTCTGGGTGAAGCGCGGCATGGGCCGCTTCTGGGGATTCCAGGAAGCCTGGCTGTCGCTGGTGGGCAGCGTCTTCGATATGGCGCTCTATCCCACGCTGTTCGTCAGTTACCTGAGCCACTTCCTCCCCGCCATGACCAGGGGGGAGCGCGCCACCTGGATCGGCGTCGGCTTGATTGCGGCGGCGGCGGCGTGGAATATGCTGGGCGCCAAAACCGTGGGCGGCAGCTCGGTCATCATGGGCGCGCTGCTGTTGAGCCCGTTCGCGGTGCTGGCGACGGCGTCGGTGTTTCACGGCGGGATGTTCGCCGTGCGGCCCACCGCTCCGCGCCACGCCGACATTCTGGGCGGCGTTCTGGTGGCGATGTGGAACTACATGGGCTGGGACAACACGTCCACGGTGGCGGGCGAAGTCGAGAACCCCCAGCGCACCTATCCACGGGCGATGGCCGGCGCGGTGGCGCTGGTGGCGCTCGGCTACGTGCTGCCCATTGGCGCCGTGGCGTTGACCGGCCTCGATGCCAACCGTTGGGAAACCGGCGGCTGGGCCGATGTGGCGCGCGCCGTGCTCGGCACCGGCGCGGCGGGCGTGCTGGTGGCGCTGGGGATCACGGTGGGCGGCATGCTGGGCGCGGCGGGCTCGCTCAACGCGCTTACCATGGCGCTGTCGCGCGTGCCGGCGGCGCTGGCCGAGGACGGATTTCTGCCCAGGATCTTCGCGCGCCGCGATCCCAAGACCGGCGCGCCGCGTTGGGCCATTGCCGGCTGCGCCGCGGCGTGGGCGCTCGGCTTGGCGCTGCCGTTCAGCAAGCTGGTGATGCTCGATATGCTGCTCACCGGTTCCAGCATACTGCTCGAATTCGCCGCGCTGGTGGCGCTGCGCATTCGCGAACCGCGGCTTGTGCGCCCTTACCGTGTGCCCGGCGGAATGGCGGGCGCGATCGCCGTGTCGATTCCGCCGGCCGCGTTGATGGTCCTCGCGGCGGTGCGCAATCACGCCGAGCCGGTGGGCCCCATCAATGCGCTCCAGTTTGGTGGCATCCTGATGGCTCTGGGCGTTGTAGCCTATTTCGTGGGAGGCCTTTTCCGAAGACCATGATGATCGCCGATCTTTCCTCTACGCCCGGGCAATCGTACCCCGCCGGGCGCTACACGCGGAACCTGGTGGGCGGCGCCAGCCCCATCCAGGCCGCCAGCTTTTCGCTCGGGTACGTCACGCTCGAACCCAACGGCGGCCAGGTGCCCTGGCACAACCAGGAGCAGGAGGAGATTTACTTCATCGTGAAGGGCGCCGGCGAAATGTGCCTGGGCGAAGAACGGATGGCGATCCGCACCGGCCAGGCGGTCTACATTCCGCCGGGCGTGTTTCATCAGCTCACCAATACCAGCGCCGAGATCATGCGCATGATTTACTGCTACGGGCCGGCCGGCGAGGTGGCGCACTGGCGGCAGGAGCTGGATGGCACCCTGCCGCGCGCCGGCGTGGACGCGCCGCCGCTGCCGGCCGGGTCATGGCCCCAATACACCGTGCCCCAATCGGACGCCAAATAGCCAATCCTATGAGCGGTCGCACCGAGCACACGGTGGGCATCATCATGAACGGCGTCACCGGGCGCATGGGGTTGAACCAGCACCTGCGCCGTTCCATCTGCGCCATCATGCAGGAGGGCGGCGTGATCCTCAACGACCGCGAGAGCATCATGCCGCGCCCGCTGCTGCTGGGCCGCAATCCAGCCAAGCTGGAAGCCATCTCCGCGGAGTGCGGCGGCATGCCGTGGTCGACGAATCTCGATACTGCGCTGGCCGATCCCGCTTACTCGATTTATTTCGACGCGCAAACCACCGGCCGGCGCGCGGCCGCGGTGCGCCAGGCGATCGCCGCGGGCAAGCACGTCTACTGCGAGAAGCCAGTGGCGGATTCGCTCGAAACCGCGCTCGATCTTTACCGGCTCGCCGAACGCGCCCGGATCAAGCATGGCGTGGTGCAGGACAAGCTGTGGCTGCCCGGCCTGCTGAAGCTCGCGAGTCTTCAGCGGCAGGGCTTCTTCGGCCGCATCCTCTCCGTGCGCGGCGAGTTCGGCTACTGGGTGTTCGAAGGCGACAATGTGCCGGCGCAGCGGCCTTCCTGGAACTACCGCAAGGAAGAGGGCGGCGGCATCATCGTCGATATGCTGTGCCACTGGCGCTATGTGCTCGACAATCTTTTTGGGCGCGTGGAGGCGGTCTCGTGCCTGGGCGCGACGCACATCCCGCGGCGCTGGAACGAAGCCGGCCAGCCCTATGCAGCCACCGCCGACGATGCCGCCTACGCGACATTCGAACTGGCCGGCGGCATCGTCGCCCACTTCAATTCCTCCTGGTGCGTGCGGGTGCGGCGCGACGACCTGCTGACGCTGCAGGTGGATGGCACGCTCGGAAGCGCGGTCGCTGGCTTGCGCCACTGCTGGATTCAACCGTGCGGCGCTACGCCGCGGCCGGTCTGGAATCCCGATATCGAAAGCCCGCTCGATTTTTTCGAGGGCTGGCAGAAAGTGCCGGAGCCGGACAGTTTCGACAACGCCTTCAAGCGCCAATGGGAATTGTTCCTGCGCCACGTGGTGAAGGACGATCCGTTCCGCTGGAGCTTGCTCGAGGGCGCCAAGGGCGTCCAGTTAGCCGAGCTTGGCCTGGAATCCTGGCGCAAGCGTGCGTGGGTGAAAGTGCCGGAGCTCGCCGGGTAAACGGTTGGCGGGCGCTTCCGCCTGCCACTCTCGCGCGCCCCTACTCGATCCAGCCGCCGCCCAGCACCAGATCGCCGTCGTAGAAGACCGCGCCCTGTCCGGGAGTGACGGCGCGCTGCGGCTCGTCGAACACTACTTCGACCCGTCCCGGCTCGGCCGCCGGATGGAGCGTCGCCGGCGCGGCCTCGTGCTTGTTGCGAATCTTGACCGACGCACTCACCGGCCCCTCGGGTGGGGCAATCGAAATCCAATTCACATCGCGCGCGAAAAACTTCCCGCACAACAGTTCCTCGTTGCCTCCCACCGTGACGCGCTGGGTTGCCGGGTCGGTGCGAATCACGTAGAGCGGCTCGCCGGTCGCGATTCCCAAGCCGCGCCGCTGGCCCACCGTGAAACGATGCACGCCCTGGTGCTCGCCCAACTCGCGGCCATCGCTCGTCACGATCTGGCCGCGCGTGCGCGGCGACTCCACGCCGGTCTCCTTCATGTACGCGCTCAGGAATGCTGCGTAATCGCCATTGGGGACGAAGCAGATTTCCTGGCTGTCGCCCTTTTCGGCCACCGCCAGGTCAAAGCCCCGTGCCAGTTCGCGCACCGCGGGCTTGGCCATCTCGCCCAGCGGGAACAGCGTGCGCGCGAGCTGCGCCTGGGTGAGGCCGAACAGAAAATAGGTTTGATCCTTGGCCGGATCCACCGCGCGCAGCAACTGGTACCGGCCACTCGCGCCGTCGTAGCGGACGCGCGCGTAATGCCCGGTGGCCACCTGCCAGGCCCCCACGGAATCGGCCATCTCGAGAAAACGGTCGAACTTGATGTAGTTGTTGCACAGCGTGCAAGGGATGGGCGTGCGGCCGGCCAGGTACTCGGCCACGAACGGCTTTACCACGTGCTCCTCGAACTGCTCCTCGAAATTGACCACGTAGTAGGGGATGCCGATCTGCTCCGCCACGCGGCGGGCATCGTAGACGTCCTCGATCGAGCAGCAGCGGCCGGTTGGACCGTCGGGAGCCAGCTCGGGCAACCGCCGCTGGTTCCAGAGCTGCATGGTCAGCCCCACCACGCTCTTCCCCTGGCGGACCAGCAGCGCGGCCACGGTGGAGCTGTCGACGCCGCCCGACATCGCGACCGCAATCGGCGGCGAGCCGTTATTGGATTCAAGCTGAGGCATGGACCGAAATGCGGCGCAAGTGCGCCACCGAGGCTTCCAGCGCTTCCACCAGGCCATCCACTTCGGCCGCGGTGTTGGCGCGGCCCAGCGAAAAACGCATGCTGGCGCGGGCGCGATCCGCGCTGAGGCCAATGGCGGTGAGCACGTGCGATGGTGCGATGGCTCCGCTCGAGCAGGCCGCGCCGGTGGAAACGGCAAAGCCGCGCAGATCGAGCGCGATCACCAGCGCTTCCCCATCCACGCCATCGAAACAGAGGTTGCTGGTGTTGGGCGTGCGGCTCCAGCGCGCGCCGTTGACGCCGGTGCCGGAGATGCGGCCCAGCACCGCGTTCTCGAAGCGGTCGCGCAGCCCGGCGAGCCGGTCGGACTCGGTTGCCAGGTTGCGGCTCGCCAATTCGGCCGCGGCGCCGAAAGCCACCGCTCCCGGCACGTTTTCCGTGCCCGGCCGCCGGTCGCGCTCCTGGTGCCCGCCGAACGCGAGCGGCTCGAGGCGCATTCCCTTGCGCACGTACAGCGCGCCCACCCCCTTGGGCGCGTACAGCTTGTGGCCGCTCATGCTGTACAGATCGGCGCCCAGCGCGGTAACGTCCACCGGGATTTTGCCCAGCGCCTGCACCCCGTCCACGTGCAGCGGAACCGCGGCCTCGCGGGCGATGCGGCCGATCTCCACGATCGGCTGGATGGTGCCCAGCTCGTTATTGGCGTGCATCATCGAAATCAGCGCGGTCCCGGGTCGCAGCGCGGCGCGCACATCATCCGGATTCACCACGCCCGCCGAGCCAACTCTCACCCGCGTCACCGCGACGCCTTCCCGTTCCAACTGCGCGCACGCACTCAGCACCGCCGGATGCTCGATGGCGCTGGTGATGACGTGCTTCGCCGTGCCCTGGGTTGGACAAGGTGCCGCGCGCACGGCGCCCAGCACGGCCAGGTTGTCGGCTTCCGTTCCGCCGCAGGTGAACACCACTTCGCTCGCATCGGCGTGGATCAGCGCCGCCACCTGGCGCCGCGCCGCCTCCAGCCGCCGCTTGGCCGCCTGCCCGAAATGGTGAATGCTCGACGCGTTACCATACACTTGATCGAGACACGAGACCAGCGTCTCCATAACTTCGGGCGCGACGGGAGTGGTGGCGTTGTGGTCGAAATACGAGTGCTGCACTTGGTCCCATTTTAGCAATGCGCAAACCGATCGTTACCCTCACCACGGATTTCGGTCTCCGGGATCACTATGTGGGCGCCATGAAAGGCGTCATCCTGGGCATCTGCCCGCCGGCGCAAATCGTCGATATCAGCCACGAAGTGACGCCCTTTCGGATTTCCGAAGGCGCCTACCTGCTGGCCCAGGCTTACTCCTCGTTCCCTCCCAAGACCGTGCACCTGGCGGTGGTGGATCCGGGCGTGGGCACCGCGCGGCGGCCGATTCTGCTGGAAGCTGCCGGGCAGTATTTCGTGGCGCCGGATAACGGCGTGCTGGCCATGATCTATGCGGCCGAGCCTCACAAGGCGCGCGTCATTTCGAACCAGCGCTATTTCCGCCAGCCGGTAAGCCGCACCTTTCACGGTCGCGATATCTTTGCCCCGGTGGCGGCGCACCTGGCGGCGGGCCTGCCGGCGGCGCGCCTCGGCAAGCGGATCGACGACTACCTGCGGCCCGCCTTTCTCAAGCCGCAGCGCACCGGCAAGCGCACCTGGTGCGGACAGATTTTGCACATCGACCACTTCGGCAATCTCGTCACCAATTTCCACGCCAGCGATTTTCCGGATCTGGAGATACGGAATGTCAACCTGTCAATCGGCCCGCAACAGGTCAGCGTGGTGGCGCGTAACTATGCGGAGTGCGGAGCGGGCGAGCTGTTTCTGATCGTGGGCAGCTCCGGGTACGTGGAGGTTTCCCTGAATCAGGCCTCCGCCGCCCATGCGATCGGCTGCGAAACCGGCGCGCCGGCCGAGTTGATGGTTTGGTGAAGCCAAGCCGCAAACCGAGCCGCGCTCCGATTGCATTCGCTGCCCAGACGATAATATTAACTTATGCGCGGTTGCTTTCTTACCTGCTGGATGCTGATCGGCTTGGCTTCGCTCGCGGTGGCACAGCCGAACCGCATCACTTCCCCCATCGATAACAGCCGCACGGTGCTGGTCGGCGGCCGGACGACCCGGCTGGCTAACTCGAGCAACGACGCGGGCCGGGTGGAGAGCGGTTTTCCGCTCGCCGGCATCACGCTGACGCTGGCGCGCTCGTCGGCGCAGCAGGCGGACCTGGATCAACTGCTCCTGTCGCAGCAGAATCCTGCGTCGCCGCTTTTTCACCAATGGCTAACGCCGGAGCAGTTCGCCGATCGCTTCGGCGCGAGCCCGAGCGACCTGGCGCAAATCCA
>DASWZP010000012.1:0-10794 GCA_036404395.1 Bryobacteraceae bacterium
TTGATTTCCATTCTTTCGAGCTGGAGCGCCATTCACGAACGGCTCAAGGAATACTACGCCTTCTTCCTCCTGCTGCAGACCGCCATGCTGGGCGTCTTCATGTCGCTCGATTTTCTGCTCTTCTTCGTTTTCTGGGAGACGGTGCTGGTGCCGATGTACTTTATCATCGCCATCTGGGGCGGCCAGCGGAAGCAGTATGCGGCGATGAAGTTCATCATTTACACGCTGATCGGCAGCGTGCTGATGTTCCTCGGCATTCTGGTCCTCTACTTCCAGCACTTCATGCAATTCCGCTCGTACAGTTTCGATATCGTGGAGTTGCTGCGGACCGAGGTGCCGGTGACCACCCAGTGGTGGGTGTTCTGGTTGTTCTTCGTGGGCTTCGCCGTCAAAGTGCCCATGTTCCCGTTCCACACCTGGCTGCCCGATGCGCATACCGAAGCGCCCACCGCGGGCTCCGTGATCCTGGCCAGCGTGCTTTTGAAAATGGGCACGTACGGTTTCCTGCGCTTCTCCCTGCCGCTGCTGCCGGACGCAGCCAAAAACCCCACCGTGGTTACCGTGATGGCGGTGCTCTCCATCATCGGCATCGTCTACGGCGCGCTGGCTTCGCTGATGCAAAAGGACTGGAAAAAACTGGTGGCCTATTCTTCGGTGAGCCACCTGGGCTTTTGCACGCTGGGCATTTTCGCGCTCAATCCGGCGGGCATTGCCGGCTCCATCATCCAGCAGATCAACCACGGCATCTCGACCGGCATGCTGTTCCTGATTGTGGGCGTGGTCTACGAGCGCCGTCACACGCGCGAGATCGCCCAATACGGCGGCCTCTTCAAGGTGATGCCGATTTTCACGCTCGTCTTCGGCCTGGCCGCGCTGAGCTCGATGGGGATGCCGCCGCTCAATGGCTTCATCGGCGAAATCACCATTCTCGGCGGCGCGTTTCAGGTGTCGCACGTGTGGGCCTTCTGGGGAGCCGTCGGTATCGCTCTCGGCGCGGCGTACCTTCTGTGGCTTTTCCAGCGCACCATGCTGGGCGACGTAAATGACAAGAACCGCACCATCGCGGATCTGAACTGGCGCGAGATCGCCGTCTTTGCGCCGCTGATCGCCTGGGCGTTCTGGATCGGCTTGAACCCGCAGCCTTACTTCCGCGTGCTCGACCGCAGCGTGGCGCAAATCGTCGTGCGCGTCGAGCCCCACTACTACGAAGAACGCCACCTGCCCAACCCGCTGGGCAATGCTCCGACATTCCCCGCGCAGTCACAAGCCCGGTAAATATTTTTAAACCACTGCCAACGCGTGGTTTGCCGCCGTTTTCCCAACCTGCCGATGCCTCCTCCGCCAGCCTTGTGTGGCACAGTGAAAACGGGAGCCGTGGGGCAGGCGCCCCGGTTTTCGGGTCCGAAGCGGATTTCGCCTGCCAACCGCCGAAACATCCGGATCCGCCGGCAATTCGCACCTTACTTTATAGGGCGCCGGCAAAAACGGGGCGAGTCGCCCCAGAAAATCTGACGGCGGTGCCTCGTTTTCAACTACTTAACGCTCCGCCGTGGGGCGAATTCACCCCACGCGCTCTACCGCAGTTGCACCAGGTCTTGCGGCGCTGATTGGCCAAGTGGCGAAGGCGCCAGATCCTGCCGGCCGCGCCAGAAGTCGATGTAGGAAATCTGGTGCACGCAGGCGACCGTGCAGCGCGGCGCGCAGGCTTTCGCGGTGTGGTATTCGCGGCGGATGTCTTCGATCGTGTATTCCATCAGCGGCTTGGCGGGGTAGCCACGCTGCTGTGAGCAGTAGTGCACCAGCCCATCCTCGCAGATATAGAGATAGCGAGCGCCGGCGCGGCAGCGCCAGTCATTCTCTTTACCGTGGGCGATGTTGTCCTGGAAATAGTTGATCTGCGCGTAGCTGGATTTTTCCATCGCACGCATGGCCATATAAACTTCGCGCTCCTCGCCGCCCAGCGGCCGGAGCTGGCCGGCGCCGTCGTGAATGATGCCGATGGTCGAAGTGAAGCCCAGCTCGATCGCGCGCCGGCCGACCACCGGAGCGTCCTGCGGATTCCGTATGCCGCCGCCCACCACCGAGTTGATGTTGACGTGAAACTCGGCGTGCTCTGCCAACAAGCACAGTTTTCGGTCGAGCACCTTCAGGCTCTTCTTCGAAACATCGTCCGGCATCACGTTGTCGATGGAAATCTGCAAATGCTCCAGGCCGGCGCGGTTGAGACGCTGGATGCGCTCGGCGGTGAGCAAGTAGCCGTTGGTGATGAGACCGGCGATCATGCCATGGCGGCGAATGCGCGCGATCAGCAGATCCAGATCGGGGTGTAGCAGCGGCTCGCCCCCGCTGATGGTGACGATACTGGTTCCCAGTTCGGCCAGCCGGTCGAGCCGCTGGTACATGGTTTCCATTGAGACCGGCTTGGAATGATCGTCATACTCGTTGCAGTACGTGCAGGAGAGATTGCAGCGTCGCATGGGAATCACGTGCGCCATCACGGGATGGCGGGTCGAGGCCAGCCCTCGGGCGATCATGCGGATTTCCCGCGCGCGCAGGTGCGCGCGTTTCCAGGCCTTTCGAAGACGTTTTCCCAGGTCCCTCATTAGAGTGCGAAGTTGTTTCTATTACAACACATGCGCGAGCGGCGGCGGAAATCTGCGGCGGCCGTTTGAGAAAAACCGCGCCCGCAAGCGGGCGTTGGCAAGCTAAAGCGTGCCCTACCCGACCACCGGGTTGCGCAGCACGCCGATGCCTTCGATCTCCACTTCCACCACGTCGCCGGGCGCGATCCTGCGTGTGCTGCCCGGCGTTCCCGTGTAGATCGCATCGCCGGGCTCCAGAGTCACCCAGCCGCTGATCCAGCTCACGATCGCCGCGCAATCGAAAATCAAATCGGCAGTAGTCTGTTTTTGCACCGTTTCGCCGTTCAGCCGCGTTTCGAGCTGCAGATTGCCGTAATCGAGGCCGGTGACCACCGCCGGCCCCAACGGCGCGAAGGTGTCCGAGCCCTTGGCGCGCCACCATTGCATGTCCTTGCCGGGTCCGTGCTGCCAGTTGCGATCGCTGACGTCGTTGCCGCAGGTCACGCCGAGGATTCCCTCGCGCGCCTCGTCTGGCGTTGCGTCGCGGAGCCGCTGGCCGATGATGACCACCAGCTCGCCTTCGTAGTGAACGTCGATCGCATCGCGCGGAATGCGGATCGGATCGCCGGGGTTCTGCAGGGCGCTCGGCGGCATGAAGAAGATTTCCGGATGCGCGAATAGCGGCCGTCCATCCATGTGGCTCCTGTAGTTCCCACCCACCGCGAGAATCTTGCTCGGCTGGCATGGGCACAGCAGTTTCACTTCGGAAAGCGGCCGGACAGCGCCAGTCTCGCTGTAGTGGAACGGATCGCCGCGGATCTCGCGAACCGCGGCCTCCTCCAGGATGCCGTAGGACACGGCTGAATCGGCGCGATAGCGAACGAAGCGGATCATAGTTCATTATTGGATGCGATGCGGGGCGCTCGGATGCGCTCTTGTGGCGCGGGCTGTCAAGCCTGCTGAGTCGAGAGTCGTCTCGACTCTTCTTCCCGCGGCGCGTTTTTCAACGGAGCCTCGCTCGCGTCGCGACGGTCGGACACTCGGACTTCGCCTCCGATCGGGCTCCCGACGGACGAGAATGCATTTTTCTCTTGACATTTTTCTCGAACAACCTTATATATGAATCACATTGCGATTTTTTTACGTCGCAAAATTTGATGTTAGGGAGAATCAATCGATGAAGAGCGCAACCAAGAAACCCGCGAAGAAAAAGGCTGCTCCGAAGAAAAAGAAGTAGTCCCGGGTTCGCCCTGAGCAAGGGCGTCCAAAACAAGTTCCACTCCAAGGCCCCGTTTTTCGGGGCCTTTTTATTTGTTTCAGGCTTCTCCCTCCGGTTCGCCCGCTCCCTCTTTGCGTTGCACCAGCACCCGAAACGTCTCGCCCATTCCCACCAGCAGCGTCTTCAGTTGCATGCGGCGGCGCGTCGCCTCGGCCGGATCGTCCGCCTGGAGCACGGACGCGAACCGATCTGGCTCACCGGCGTCGAGCAGCGTTTGCGCCAGGGTTCGGAAGCTGACGCGGCGCAATCCCAACTGCGCTCCGCGCTCCTCGATCGCCGTGAAGTTGACGTGCGCGGTGATGTCGCGCTCGCCCGGATCGGTGAGCACGTCTTCCCGCGCAACGTGCGAGCGGTACCCCATCAGCGTGCCCATGGGAAAGCGCGCGGCTTCGGCGCGCGTGTATCCATAATCCACGGTGATCATATACCCCGCATCGAGCGCCTCGGCGATCCTGCGGAGCCATTCGAGCGCCGCCAGTCCGGCCTCATACCAGTTGCCCTCCTCCGGCGGCGGGCCATAGCGCGCCAGATAATCGGCGGTCTCAACGCCAGCGCGCTCGCCGGTCTGCCAAACGAACTTTCCGTCGAAAAATCCAACGCGCTGCTCGCGGAACTCGCCACCGCGGAAGACGACCACCTCCACCGGCAGGGAATCGAAGAATTCGTTGGAAAACAGGACACCGCTCCAATGTTCCGGCAGCTTTCCCTCGCCAATCTCGATGGGGATGTAGCGCCACGGCGCGAATGCCGCGGCCATCTCGCCGCGTCCGGCTCCCAGTTCCACCACTGTCGGGTCCGCCGCAACGCCAGTGGCGCGGTAAAGCTGACGCGCCTGCGCAGCCATGAGCAGCCCGAAGACCGGTTGCAATTGCTCGGCGGTGTAGAAATCGCCCTGCTTGCCGAACGGGTCGCGACGGCGCCGGTAGTAGCCGTGCTGCAGGTGGTAGAGCGCGACCTCCATGAACCGGCTGAAACTCACCGGGCCGGCGCGGCCGATCTCCGCGGCGAGAATCTCGCCGGCGGGGGTCACTTCCATCGGTCCTTGTTCTTCGGCGTCGCGAGGAACATCTCCACCATATAGTCGTGCATGCAGTCGTAGAGATAACGCTGGAACGTCCAGGCGAATTGCGAATGGTCGATGTCGCGTTGATGAATCGGCGCGTAATACCTGTGCGTTCCGGCGGTTGGCTGCTTCAGATCGATCACCAGCTCGATCGCGCCGTCGCGCTCGCGCGCCGAGAAGCGCAGCAGCGCGTGGTCATAGCGCGCGATCTCCGCCTGCACCTTCTCCAGAGCCGTCACGGACCTATGCTAGCGTGAAATCAAGCATGGCGCTACCCGCCACCGTCCGCGTCAAACTGAGCACGGAAGCCGCCGGAGCGATCTCGATCACTCCCGTGGTGGTGCAGGAACTGCCCATCCGCGAGCTGGTGGGCCACCTGCTCGCCATTGCCGGCAAGGACGAGGCGCGCCTCTGCGAAATCCTTCTGCGCGGCTCGCTGGTCAGCGGCGCCTCGCGTCTGCGCTGGGCGGGATGGGCGGCCGACCGCGAGAGCCTGCGCGAGCTGCTCGAGGTTTTCCCCGATCCCGATCCGACCCTGGTCTTTGCCCCCAGCCGCTGCACCCGAGCCGTGTTGACCGGCGGCAGGCAGCCGATCGAGATCTCCCGCGAAGCGGCTGCCGGCCGCGGCCTGTTCCGGCGCAGCGGATTCTGGGAGGAACTGATGGAGATGGCGACCGGCTCCGCGCCGGTGTATGCCGGCTATTCGTACCGCGACGCGGCCGACCGGTACCGTTGCCTCCTGACCGCCGGCACTTGCGCCCGCCTGCGCGCCGCCGCGCAGAGCCTCCACCACTCCACCCTGCGCACCCGCATTCAATCCGAAGCATTCGCGGTGGTGGAAGTGTACACGGAACGCTTGAGGTAGGACAGACGATCGGTTGCCGCCGTCTGTCTGCCTTCGCCAGGGGACGCACCGCATGACAGACGACAAAAGGCGATCGTCTGTCCTACCTTGTCCGCCACCCTACTCTTCGACGGCCCCGGTGTCTTCGGCGCGGTTCTCGAACTTGGTTTGCGCGTGGAGGAAAACCAGGTTGACCGTCCCCACCGGACCGTTGCGCTGCTTGGCCACGATCAGTTCCGCCAGGCCGCGCAGGTCTTCTCGATCCTTGTTATAGACTTCCTCGCGAAAGATGAAGCCCACCAGGTCCGCGTCCTGTTCGATGGATCCGGATTCGCGCAGGTCGCTCAACTGCGGCCGGTGATCGCCCTGCCGGTTCTCCACCGCGCGGCTCAACTGCGACAGCACCAGCATGGGGACGTTGAGCTCCTTGGCCAGCAGCTTCATGCCGCGCGAGAGCGCGCTCACCTCTTGCACGCGGTTTTCGAAGCGGCCGCGGCCGGTCATGAGTTGCAGGTAATCCACGATCACCAGCCCGATGTGATGCCGCTCCACTTGCAAGCGCCGCAGCTTGGCGTGTATGTCCATCAGGTGGACGCCCGGCGTGTCGTCGACATACAGCGGCGCTTCCACCAGCTCGGTCAGCGCGTGGTGAAGCTTGCGCCGCTCCTCCTGGTTGAGATAGCCGGCGCGAAACCGCTGGCTGTCCACCCGCGCCGACGCGCACAACATGCGGGTCAGCAGCGACTCCTTGGACATTTCCAGTGAAAAGATGGCCACCGTCTGTTTCAGCTTGAGCGCCACGTGCTGCGCGATGTTCAGCGCCAGCGCGGTCTTTCCCATCGACGGCCGCCCGGCCAGGATGAGCAGTTCCCCGCCGTGCATCCCGCCCGACAGGTCGTCGAACTTGGCGAAGCCAGTGCTGATTCCCTTGATGCGCTTGCTGGGATCGAGAAAAGCGTTGATACCGCCTTCGTAGCCGGTGACGATGTCGTTGGCGTTCTCCAGGCCATTCTTGAGCCGCGTGTCGCCCAGCTTGAGCAGGGTTTCCTCGGCGCCGGCCAGAATTTCGTCCGGTTCCTCTTCCCCCATCAGGCAGCGGCTCATCATGTTCTGCGAGGCGAAAATAATGCGCCGCAGAATCGACTTGTCCTTGACGATGCGTATGTAGCTGTCCAGGTTGGGAAGCTGCGGCAGGCCGTCGTCGAGCGAAACCAGGTAGCTCAGCCCGTCGCAGGCTTCGAGCTCGTTGAACTTCATCAGCTCATTGGCGACCGTGACGCGGTCGATCTTTTCGCCCCGTTCCTGCAATTCGCCCATGCGCCGGAAGATGCGCCGGTGCTTCTCCAGGCTGAAATCGTCGGGCTCCAGCGTCCCGGCCGCCTGCACATACATGGTCTCGTCCAGCAGAATCGAGCCGAGCACGAATCGCTCGGCGTCGAGATTGGTGGGGAGTCCCTTCTCGATGGCACTGGGAACGATCATGGCAACCGACCTAGCTTAGCCTCTTCCGGTGCTCTGTTACAGAAAAAATACGGTCCGCGTTTTGACGAAGATAGGCTCAGGATAAAACATGCCTCCCCGGCCCCGCGCGCACCACGCCGCAACTCCCGCGCAATCAGCGCATCCCATTTGGATTTCCGCAACAGCGCACCCACTTTCCACAGCCTTTCCACTTTGGGCGGAAATGTCTTCTTCTTTTGTACCGGATTCCGCAACAAGATGCCAGTGTTATGTTTTTGGGGTTCGAGACCCGCCAGGCTAGCCGCCGCCCAAATCCGGCATAATCGCTGGAGGAGGACTTACCCGTCATGCCCACTTGGGCGATCTCGCAAAGCATGTGGCACGATATCTTCGTAGTCGGCGTTCCGGTTCTGGAAAAGATCATACGCCCGATCATCGTCTACTTCTTTCTGGTGCTCCTGCTGCGGGCTTTCGGCAAACGCGAGCTGGCGCAATTGAATCCCTTCGATCTGGTGGTGCTGCTCTCGCTGTCAAACACGGTGCAAAACGCCATCATTGGCAACGACAACTCGCTCTCCGGCGGGTTGATCGGCGCTTTCACGCTGCTGGGTGTGAACTACATGGTGGTGCGCTTCCTGTTTCGCCACCGCCGGCTCGACCAGCTTTTCGAGGGCAAGCCCACCACGCTGGTGGACCACGGCGACATCATCGAAGGAGCGCTCGCCAAGGAACTGCTCACCCGCGCCGAGCTGGTGACGGTTCTGCACCGCCAGGGCTTCGACGGCGTCGACGACGTGGCGCGTTGCGTGCTCGAACCCGGCGGGACATTCTATGTCCAGCGGAAGTCGCCGCCGGCCGACGAGGTGCAACACGCTGCCGTGATGGCCCGGCTGAATGAGCTGAGCACCAAGCTCGACCGATTGCTGGCCGGGAAAAGCGGCGCGTGAGGTAGGTAACGCCGGCGATCTTGTCGCCGGTGACTTCGGTCTCGGCCTCAACGAAGTGTGACAGGCCGCGAAAAATCGCCTCAACAGTCCGGAATCCGGGCAGATCACCGGCGACAAGATCGCCGGCGTTACCTGCGCCAGTGTAGAATCGAGGGTGGAGGAATGGCCGAGCGGTTGAAGGCGGCGGTCTTGAAAACCGTTAGTGGGGTGACTCACTCGGGGGTTCGAATCCCTCTTCCTCCGCCACCCCAGTCTCGAGCGAACACGCTCCGCGCCAGGCACCCAGCCATCGGCGCTATCCTTTGATCCGGAAACGGTCCGCCGCCGGGCGCTTGCTACAATCAAGTCATTCCCGATGCCCACCCAGGCCCGCACCAGTGGCGCGCGCAAGTTTTTTTCGGCCCACGGCACCCTCGCCCAGTGGCATCCGAATTACGAATACCGGGCCGGGCAAGTGGAAATGGCGGAAGCCGTGGAAGCGGCGCTCGCCGATAAGCGGCACCTGATCGTCGAGGCCGGCACGGGCACCGGCAAGACTCTCGCCTACCTGGTGCCGGCGCTCGCTTCGGGCAAGCGCATCGTGGTTTCGACCGGGACCAAGAATCTGCAGGAACAGCTTTTCTTCAAGGACGTCCCGTTCCTCCTACAGCACTTCGAGCGGCCGCTCAAGGTCTGCTATATGAAAGGCCGCAACAATTACGCCTGCCGACAGAAAATCTACGACGTCGAAAAACAGCCGGTGTTCGCTGGCCTGGAAGAGGTGGCCGATTTCGAGATCATCCGCGAATGGGAAAAGACCACCGAGTTCGGCGACCGCGCGGAGATCAAGACCCTCCCCGAGTCCTCCACCGCGTGGGCGAAAGTGGATGCCCGCGCCGAGCTTTGTTCCGGCCAGAAATGTCCGAACTTCTCCCGCTGCTTCCTCACGCTCATGCACCAGCGCGCGGCGGAGAGCGACATCGTCATCGTCAACCATCACCTGTTCTTCGCCGACCTCGCGCTGCGCGACGAGAACCGCGAAGGCGGCGTGCTGCCCGAGTACCACGCGGTGGTTTTCGACGAAGCCCACGAGATCGAAGACGTGGCCGGGCAGTACTTCGGCGTATCCGTCAGCAGTTACCGCTTTGAGGAACTGCGCCGCGACATCGCCGTGGTCAGCCGCATGAAGAAATTCGGCACGCCCGAGCTCGACCGCGTGCTGGAGCGCCTGGGGCAGCTTGCCGAGCAGTTCTTCGGCCTGTTTCCGGAACAGGAGCGGCGTGTTGCGTTTCAGGGCCGCGACGCCTTTCGCGCGGAGAACGACGAGGTTTACAGCAACCTGCTGGCCGCGCTGGAGCTGGTCGGCTCGCACCTCAAACTGCTGCAGAATCCGCCGGAAGAGATGATCCCGCTGGCGCGTCGCAACCAGGAGCTGCTGCTGGGCCTGCGTTTCATCCTCGAAGAGGATGACGAGCGCTACGTCTTCTGGGTGGAGCGGCGCGGCCGCGGCTGCTTCCTGCAAGCCACGCCCATCGAGGTTTCGAACATCCTCTCCGAGCGCCTGTTCGACCAGGTGGAAACGGTGGTGCTGACCTCGGCCACGCTGGCTGTCGCCGGCGAATTCGATTATGTCGAGAGCCGCCTGGGCGTGAAGAATCCGCGCACGCTGCTGGTCGCCGGGCACTTCGACTATCACAAGCAGGCGCTGCTGTACGTGGCGCAGCACCTGCCCGAGCCGCGCAGCCCCGCTTTCACCAAGGCCGCCGCCGAGGAAGTGGTCCGCATCCTGGAACACAGCCGCGGCCGAGCGTTTGTGCTCTTCACCAGCTACCAGCAGATGCGCCTGGTGTATGACCGCGTGTCGCTGGAGATCGATTACCCGACGCTGCTGCAAGGCACCGGCCCGCGCACGGCGCTGCTCCAGGAGTTCCGCTCCACGCCGCACTCGGTGCTGTTCGCGACCTCGTCGTTCTGGCAGGGCGTGGATGTGCCGGGCGATCAACTGAGCTGCGTGATCATCGATAAGCTGCCCTTCGCGGTGCCCAACGATCCGGTGGTGAACGCGCGCATCGAGGCCATCCGCTCGGCTGGCGGCAACCCGTTTTACGATTACCAGATTCCGCAGGCCGCCATCGCTTTGAAACAGGGATTTGGCCGGTTGATCCGCAGCAAATCGGATCGCGGGGTGCTCGTGCTGTTGGACAACCGCATCACCCAGAAGCGCTACGGCCAGGTGTTTTTCGACAGCCTGCCCGATTACCGCTTCACCACCAGCCTGGACGATGTGGAGGACTTTTTCCATGTTTGAAGCGTGGCGCAGGCAGTCTTGCCTGCAGGGTCGAGATTCGTCTCGACCTTTCTTAGCCGGCGCCGGCAAATGCCGGCTCGACAGCCGGCACAGCAGGCTTGACAGCCCCGGATGGTGCACGGGCAAGCCGCGCCACGGGGAGTTTTACCATGTTTGAAGTGACCATTGAAGAGACTTTCGCCGCCGGCCACGCGCTGCGCAATTACAAAGGCAAATGCGAAAACGTGCACGGGCACAATTACCGCTGCCAGGTATCGCTCCAGGGTGAGACGCTGGATGAAATCGGCCTGCTGGTGGATTTCGTGGAGCTGAAGAAAGCCGTCCACACCGT
>DASWZP010000013.1:0-11353 GCA_036404395.1 Bryobacteraceae bacterium
CCCGGCACGCCTCCCCACCCCGATTCAATCCCGTCGAATCCGTTGCGCCCCCATTTCTCTTAAGAAGCACGGTGGGTACTACAACTCTATTCTAGCATCGGCGATAATCGAAGTATGCGGAATCGCAGTGCTCGCCTTTTGATGCTGGCTGCCTCGCTCGCCGGCTTGGCGCTTTCCATGGCCTGGGCCGAGGCTCCTATGACCGAACTTCAGATCAACGTGAAGACGCAGGGCGGCCACGCCATCGACCGCGCCGAGGTCATCGTGCGTTGGAAGGCCAACGCCAAGCATCCCGCCGAGCGCTACGGCAAGGCGGTCAGCACAACCTTCGAAATGCGCACCAACCAGGATGGCATCGCCAAAGTGCCGGCCATCCCGCAGGGCAGCATCCTGATCCAGGTGAACGCCAAGGGATACCAGACCTTCGGACACGTCTTCGAAGTGGAAGAAGATGAAAAGACGATTGATGTGGTGCTCAATCAGCCGCAACAGCAGTACTCGGCGCACTGAGCCGCGATGCCGGGCGAAGACCGCATGATCGAGAGCGAGAGCCTGCCCGCTCTTCTGTTTTTCGAAACGCCGGAGCAAATCTACGCCCGCGTTTTCCGCGCGCTCCGGCCGCGCACGCCTCTGCCCAGCCTGCGCGTCGAGTTCTGCCAGTTCGCCAACGCGGACAGCTCCATTTCGCTGCGCGACGGCTGCCTGCGGGTGCGGATCAGCGACCTGCTGGCCGGCGCACCGGCCCCGGTCACCGAAGCGCTGGCGTTCATCCTGCTCGGCAAGCTCTACCGCAAACCCGTGCCGCGCATGTACGCGCACCGCTACCGCCTGTATCTGAACCGGCGCGACATGCGGCGCCAGGCGGAGTTGGTGCGCCAGATCCGCGGGCGCAAATTCATTTCCGGGCCCGCCGGACAGCATCACAATCTGGAGGAGATTTTCGAGCGCCTGAACGCGCAGTACTTCGATGGCTTAATGGGACGGCCGCAATTGGGTTGGAGCCGCCGGCCCGCGCGCGGCATGCTCGGGCACTTCGACCCGTCGCACAACGCGATCGTGATCAGCCGCATTTTCGACCGGCCGGGTGCTCCGGCGCTCGCTCTCGAGTATGTAGTATTCCACGAGATGCTGCACCTGCGGTTTCCCGTCAACCATTCCGGCGCCCGCCGCCGCGTGCACACCCGCGAGTTCCGCGAGGCCGAAAAGAAATTCCCGCGCCTTCAGGAAGCCAAGGAAATGCTCAAGCGCCTGTAGCGCGTAATGGAGGCTCGCGGGACCGCGCACGCTCGCCAGCCCGCGGTTCCATGTCATGCTGAAGAAGCAGAGTAATGTTTCCCAACTCCTCACTGTTCTCGGTCGCACTGTGCCTGCTGGCGGGCCTGCCGGAGGTAACCAGAGTACAACTGAAGCCGGCCGCGGTGGAAGCCTTTGACAAGTATATGCAGGCGGCCCAGGCGCGCTTCGACGGCAGCTTGCGCGGCGGCGCGTTCCTTTGGGTGGATGCTTCCCCCGATCGCAGGCGCGCCGTCAGGGAAGGCAAGATTCTCGCCGAACCCTCCAACCAATCGGGCGATACCGAAATCCCAGACGGTCTGATCCACGATTGGACCGGCGCCGTCTTCGTTCCCGGCGCCACTCTCGCGCAGACCTTGCGGATGTTCGAAGACTACAACAACCACAAGA
Source organism: Bryobacteraceae bacterium (assembly GCA_036404395.1). Taxonomy (GTDB): domain Bacteria; phylum Acidobacteriota; class Terriglobia; order Bryobacterales; family Bryobacteraceae; genus Bog-375. The sequence continues at coordinate 1,684 of DASWZP010000013.1, forward strand.
ACATCTATCACCCCGAGGTACTCGACTCGCGGCTGCTCAGCCGCCACGGCGGCGACTTCCACGTCTTTTTGCGCGTGGTCAAGAAGCAAATACTGACCGTGGTCCTCAATACCGAGCACGACGTGCGCTATGTGAAGCTCGACCGCCGGCGCTGGTACAGCAAGTCATTCACCACGCGCATCGCCGAAGTCGAAGACCCGGGCCCCAACGAGCATGAGCTCCCGCCGGGCAACGATCACGGCTTCCTGTGGCGCCTGAATACGTTCTGGAAATTCGAGGAGCGCGACGGCGGCGTGTACCTGGAGTGCCAGGTCATTTCCCTCACCCGCGACGTCCCGGCCGGCCTGGGCTGGCTGATCAACCCCATCATTCGCAGCCTGCCGCGCGAATCGCTTACCAATTCGCTGAATGCCACCCGGCAGGCGCTGACGCACGAAAAGCCGTGACCGGCGCTTGGCAACGTCAAGCGGTTGGCAGACTAAGGCGCCAGGCCGCCGCCCTGGAACCAACATTTTTCGAAACCAACCACGGTCGGCAGGGATATCTATAGTAGAGGGTCTTCAAGTAAACCTATGCGAACCGCGTTGTTGCTGTTCTTGACTGCGGCCCTGGCGTCGGCCGCCCGCCTGCCGGTCGCCTTTGAGCCGAACCGCGGCCAGGAGCCGGGACCGGCCGAGTTCCTCGTACATACCTCGGGCGCCGCCCTGGCTCTGCGCGCCGGCCGCGCCGAATGGATTTCGCGCGAGGCCCGGGTGGCCGTGGTCTTCGAATCCACGCGCAGCGATGCGCAGGGCCAGGGCGAAGAGGCTCTCCCCGGTGTGGTCAACTATCTCATAGGTAATCAGCCCTCGGCTTGGCTCAAGAACATTCCCACCTATTCGCGCGTCCGCTACCGGCAATTGTATCCGGGCGTCGACGTGGTTTACTACGTGACAGATGGGCGCCTGGAATACGACGTCGAGCTGGCTCGCGGCGCCGATCCAAGCCGCATCCGGCTGCGCGTGGAAGGCGCGCAGGGTTTGCGCGTGGATGACGCGGGCGACCTGGTGATCGCGACCGCGGGCGGCGAGCTCCGCCAGCACCGTCCCATCGTGTATCAGGAACTGAACGGCGAACGCCGCCAGGTTGCCGGGCGGTACCTGTTGCGCGGAAACGAGGTGCGCTTCGCGCTGGGGCACTACGACCGCTCCCAGCCGCTGGTGATCGACCCCGCCCTCACCTGGGCGACCTATCTCATGCCCACCGTCAGCGGTTTGACCACCGGCGACGTGCAAACCGCGGCGGTCGCACTCGATTCGGCGGGCAACATTTACCTAGCGGGGTCGGTGTTAGTTGCCGCCAAGTTCAACTACTGCTTCGTGGCCAAACTGAACCCTTCCGGCACTACGGCGGCGTATGTCACTTTGTTTGGCAGCGCGAACGGTGACGGCGACAGCGACATCCTCGCCATCGCGGTGAGTCCGGCTGGCAACCTCTATCTGGCCGGCACAACCGACGCGCCGGATTTCGATGCCGATACCACCTACTTGAACTATTACGCCGGCGAGAGCGTGGACGCTTTTGTCATGGAGCTCAACAATACAGCCTCGGCCGTGATTTTTTCCCACTATTTCGGAGGATCGGGCACCGACATGTTCTACGGGGTGGCGCTCGATTCGAGCGAAAACGTCTACCTGGTGGGTACCACCAATTCACCCGATCTGCTAGTCGGCACCACGGGCGGAACGGCTCCGGCACAGACCGCGCTGCGCGGCCCGGCCAACGCCTTCGTCGTAGAGTTCAGCGCGGCGGGCAGCCTGATCTACTCGACTTACCTGGGCGGGACCGGCGTCGATAACGGCAACGCCATCGCGGTTGATTCGGGTGGCGACGCATTCGTTACGGGTTCTACGATGTCCGCCAACTTTCCAACCGCTGGCAGCCCCTATCAGTCCACGCTCAAAGGCACCGCTAACGCATTCGTCGCCAAGATCGCTCCCAACACGGGCACGCTGGTCTACTCCACATATCTGGGCGGCAGCGGGGCCGATCTCGGCAACGGAATTGCGGTCGATTCGAGCGGCGCGGCATTCATCACCGGCGTCACCAGTTCGTCCAATTTTCCAGTCGCTCCCAATCCCGGCGCGTATCAGACCGCGTATGGCGGCGGCAGCAGCGGCAGCAACGCCTTCGTCACCAGGCTGGCCGGCAGCGGGTCGTCGCTGCTCTACTCAACATACCTTGGTGGCAGCGGCGCCGATTCCGGTAACGCCGTCGCCATCGATTCGGCTGGCAACGCCTATGTCACGGGCAGCACCACTTCCACCAATTTCCCCATCAGCGACGCATTTCAAAACACCAACCAGGCCCCTTCGGGCACGGCCAACGCCTTCGTGGCCGGTCTGAATGCGTCGGGTTCCGGCCTGCTGTTTTCCAGCTACCTGGGCGGCAATGCCGCGGCATCCTTGACCGCCGGACTCAAGAATTATGGGGATTCCGGCACCGCCGTAGCGCTGAACTGCTCCGCCGGGCTGGTGGTGGCTGGCACCACGACCTCGACCAACCTCCCGGCCACCGGCGGAACCTCCACGGCGTCTTACCCCGGCGGCGCGCCGGACGCGTTCGTGGCCCAAATCGCGGCGGGCGGCGGAGTTCCCGACATCTTGCCCGGCGGCATTGCCAACAACGGAATGGCAGGACCGGTGGCGCCGGGCGCGGTGGTGAGCATCTACGGAACCGGCCTGGCGCCTTTCACGCAATCCTCCAGCGCATTCCCGCTCCCCACCTCGCTGGCCGGTGTGTCGGTGAGCGTGAACGGCGTGAATGCGCCCATGTACTTCGCCAGTTCGGGCCAGATCAACATCCAACTGCCGTTTGAGATCGGAGCCGGCCCGGCGGCGATGACGGTGAGCGGCACCTGCGGCTCGAGCGGGCAGGTGAGTTTCCAGGTGGCGCAGACCGCGCCCTACATTGTGCAAAACGCCGGCCAGGCCGCCGTGCTGAACTACATAGCCTCGACAGGCCTGTACACCTTGAACGGACCCGACAACCCGGCCAAGGTCGGCAGCCTGGTGAGTGTTTACCTGACCGGCATCGGTCTCGTCACCAACCGGCCGGCCGATGGCGCGGCCGCGTCCCTGACGCAGCTATCGTACTCGACGCTGCAATCGAGCGCGAGCGCCACCATCAGCGGCTGGACCTCGACCGTCCAGTTCCTTGGCCTGGCGCCCGGTTGGGTGGGGTTAGATCAAGCCAACCTGGTGGTGCCAGTCGGCCTGAGCACCGGCGCATACCCGGTGGTAATCACGGTCAACGGCGTCGAAAGCAACGGTCCAACCATGTACGTCACCCAGTAAGAGCGCGTGGCGCGGGCAGTCATGCCTGCAGAGCCGAGAGTCGTCTCGGCTTTTGCTGGCCACGGAGAGCGGCGCGCGCATCAGGAACAAAAACAAATGTCGAGATGACTCTCGACACATCAGGCTTGACAGCCCCGGGATGGTGCACGGGCAAGCCGCGCCACGGGTCAGAAATGATATCGGAGCTCGAACCGCACAAACCGGGGCGGCTCGATGGCGATGGGCAATCGCGAGTTGAATGCCGGTCCGGTCAGATCCTCCTGCCGAATCGCGAGGTCCGCGTTGGTCACATTGAGCAGATCCGCGACGGCCACAATTCGGCCGACCGGCAGCGGCCACTCACGGCTGAGGCGCAGGTTCCAATTCTCGACGTGCTGCGCGCGATTGCCGCCGCCGGGGCTGCCGCGCGGCGTGGCGGCGACCAGGAACGGGCCTTGCGGCAATCCCGTGACCAGCAACATGCGGGCGAATGCCAGGCCATCGGAATAATCGGCCACGGTTGAAATCTGCACGCCGCCCCAGCGCGCCGGCAAACGATATAAAGCCTCGATCTTGCCGGTGAAGGCACGGTCGGTGAAGGCGCGGCCGGTCGCGTTGATTTGGGCGTTGGGATCGGAAAAGAGCGCGCCAACCACGCCCGGATCGTTTTCGAAGACCGCGTTGCCAGGGTTGGTCGGGCCGTACGATTTCTCCGCCACGACGGAAGCCGACACCGTGACGCCGCGCCAGCCACTACGCAGTTGCGCGTTCACGCCGGAGTTGAGCGTGCGCAAGCCGGGCGGGTTGGTGAGCAGATACTCGTCGTGGCCGAGCGTGGCGGGATTCTGTGCGTAGACGGTAAGTTGCCCGTCGTCGAAGGTGCTGGGGATGCCATCGGGACCGGGATCGAGGATGGTTACCGGGGTAAAATCCTGTGACGGTACACCGGTATCGATGGCGGCAATGCGGTCTTTTTCATCGCGCCGGAAAAGGTGGATGGAAGCTAGCGTCGATAGCGGCAGCGGCATCTCCGCACCCACGTTCCATTCGTCCGCATAGGGGCGGCGCAAGGAGGGGGAAATGGACGAGTACGGGCCGCCAAAGCGCGCCAGCAGCGTGCCCTGCTCGCCTGGCTCAAACCATCCGTCGCCATTCACATCGCTCCATTGATAGACATTCCCGCCCAGGCTGTTGGGGTTGCCGTAGTCGAGATAGCGGCCGGCCAGCGGCGCATACAGGCGGAAAAACGCGCCGCGCAAGATCAGGCCGTGGGCGTGCGGGACCTGCCAGGCAAGGCCTGCGCGCGGCGACACGCTGTTCCACGCGATGAGATTGGACTGAGCCGTGAACTGCCGCGCTGGCGTGTAGAAGCCAAAGGGGCTGGACTGCGCCGGGATGCCACCGCGCGAAAAATCGGCCATCACGCCCAGATCGAGTGTGAGCCGGGGCGTGGGATTCACCCGGTCGGTAGCCCAGGCCGATGTGGCCACGATGCGTTCGCGCGAATCGAGCGGCGTATTGAACTCGACCACGTCGGCGGGCACACCATCGGCCGTGATCATGTTCAGGTCGGAAGGCGTGCGATAGCGGTTTTGCGGTGAGGACGTTCGCCAGCCGCCGCCGGCCATCAACCGATGGCGCGCGCGCGCCAGCCTGATGGTGCCAGGTTCCCAGGCAGCGGCGATTTGCTGGCGCGCGCGGACCGCAAGATTGGTGAGCGGCGGCTCTCCGGTCACCGCGCCGCCGGCGAGTTCGATGCGGCTCTGATCGATGGGCGTCGTGAGGACAGGTTCGGCATCAAGATGCGCGAACGAGTCTCCGTAGCGGACTTGAAGCGTGCCGGCCGCGCTGGCGGCCCAAACGTGAGTCCAGCCGGCCTGGACGAAATCCAGGTGATCGGTCTCGTTCAGACCGGCCACGCCATCCGGCAATACGAACTCGGGCGAGAGCCGCCGCGACGCCAGCGCTTCCATGCCGGCCGGTTCGCCCCATCCGTCGAGATCGACGCGGGAGCCGCTATAAAGAGCGTCGAAACGGTCGTGCGCGCCGGCATGAATGTGGCCGAGCGCGTTGCCAAACAACAGGCGGCTGTTCTGGCTCGTGCCTGGGGCGCCCAGCGGCGCGGCCTGCGCGGCCCAAAGGCCAGAGCCGGATAGAAAGACGTCGGCCCAACGGGAAAGCGGGCCGCCGAGGTCGGTGTGGTCGCGCGTGAACCAATCATACTGTTCGGATTGTTGGATGGCGCCGCGGCTGGCGAGTGGCGGCAGATTGTTCGAAGCCAGCGCGCCCGCGGTTCCGGCGCTCGAAATGGCGGCGTGCCAGGATTCACCGGCCTGCGCCGAAAACAGGCCGACCTCGACGCCATAAGCAGGCGAGGGCGTCAACGCAAACGCGCTGCGCACGACGGTGGCTTCGAGCGCATCCGTATCGGGAAGAATTTGCGGGCGCCCCGGCTGGTAATCGTCACCGGCATCGAGGCCGTTGAACTGGAGCGCGGTATCGGTCCAGGAGAAGCCGCGCTGGGAGATGACGCCGAGCCGGTTGTCGGCGAGGCCGGTTGGATCGAGCGGCTCGGTGACAGTGCCGGGCTCGAGCGCAAACAACGCGGATGCGAGCGAAAAGCCCTCCGGATAAACATGCGCGCCGGTATCGCCGGTCCATTCGCCAGGCCCGGCGGCGATAGCATGGTCGATGCGAATCGGCGCGCCCGGCGTGACCACCAGAGTGAGGCGGGTGGTTTCGAGCGGGACGACATCGACCGATCGCGCGGACTTCCGGTCTCCTTTAAGCGAGATGCGGTATTGGCCATACGGCAACGCAAGCGCGAATTGGCCAGCGCCGTCGGCGCGATCGAGCAACCGCAGCCCGGAACCCTCGATCACCACGCCGGCCATCGGCATAGCGCTGCCGGCCGACGTGCGCACTGCGCCCTCGATGCGGCCCAGCGCCAACTGCGCGTGCAGCCCTCCGCAGCCCAGCCACGCTGCCAGCAGGAAGCAACCCTTGATGCTCCTCAGTCCGTGGTCTGGCAGGGCCGGGCGTGCCCGGCCCCTACAATTCGTTTGTAGGGGCGAGGCGCGCCTCGCCCTCGGGTCACGCGCGACAAGACGCAATCCCATAGACTACTGTCGCAAAACCACAAAGCGGCTGATCGAGTACCCAAATACGCCACCCACGAATACGTCGGAAAGGAAATGCGATGACCACGTCATCCGCGAGAATCCCACCAACCCCGTCAAGCCGTAAGCGACGTACGGAACCCAGCGGTGCTCGCGGCCGTAACGGCGGGCCACCACGGTGGCGATGGAAGCCGCGGCGATGGTGTGACCGGAGGGGAAACTGCCTTGGCCGCGCAACCAGGGCCCGCCGCTCTGAAACCATGTGTCGGAATAATTGCCGTGCAGGCCGATAACGGCGGGCCTGAGACGCCGGTCGATGTCCTTCATTACGATGGTGAGGAGTTCGGCATCGGCCACCGCTTCACCCGCCAGCAGCGCCGTCTTCTTCGATTTGTCGTCCTTTCGGATCAGCCCCACTGCGTACATCGAAACCGGTACCAGCGCCATCCCGATGGATGCGTTGTTGCCCGACACCACGCGATTGAAGCCGAGGAACTTCGTGCTATCGCGGAGGGCACGCCCTTCGATCGGATCGACTCCCACCACCAGTGCGACCGTCACGCCGACCACGGCGAGCGCGGGAAGAAGCGCGGACCGATGGCGCAGGTGCGCCGGAAACAGCCAAATATTCTTCTGATCGCTGAGGAAGTTGCCAGGCAATTGTCTCCACGATACATCGCGCTCGGGCGCGGCCGCTGGCGCGGGCTGTGGTGCAAGATCTCCCGCCGGCGCATCTTGTGCGCGAAGCTGCAAGGGAAGCGCCGCAACGGCAAGCAGGAGAAATGCGAAAGCGGCACGGCCGGTCAAAAAAGATCCCTCTCTCTGAAACGCCAGTGTAGCAGTTGAGCGGGGCACGGAACTTGCCGGCCGTAAAAGACGTAGATGGAATCATGCGAATGGATGTGTGGCAACGCACTCCGGCGCTGGTTCGGGCGGTGCTGGCGGCCCTGGCAGTGACGCTGGCAGCGGAGATCCCGTGGTCGGCCCTGGTTCAGACAAACCTGAAACTATCCGGCGCCGTGCCCTGGGCAGTGCCGGCGATGGTTGTCTATCTGGTCTTTTACTGGCGCTACTGCAACGGGTGGGGATGGCCCGCCGCCACCGAGGCGATTCGCCGTCGCCGGTTTCGGGCGGGTGCGATTCCAGCCAGGACGTGGCTCTGGGCCATGGCGGCCGGCGTGACAGCGGTAGCTTCGGCCGTGTGGCTTTTGTTCGCCTGGAGCCGGTTGGTCCCGCTGGCTATGCCTGCCGCGCCGGATCTATCGTCCTACCCGTGGTGGACGATTCTCCTTTCGGTGCTCATGGGCGCCGCGGTGTCCGGCATCGCAGAGGAGGCGGCATTCCGCGGATACATGCAATCGATACTCGAGGACTGGGCCGGGCCCGCTGACGCCATCTTGATTACGTCCCTGTTCTTCGGCCTCGTTCATTTCAGCCATGGGATGGCGTTCGCGCTGCCGCGCCTGCCCTACTACCTCGCGATCGGCGCTATCTACGGCGTGCTCACGTGGCGCACCGGGTCGGTTCTGCCCTCGATGGTGCTTCATGCCGGTGGCAACGCGCTCGATGGGCTGCTGGTGTTGAAACTAGGTTTGCCGCACCCCGCGCCGCTCATCTGGGAGAGCGGCGCGGATGCCGCCTTCTGGCGCAACGTGGGATTGGGAGTGGTGTGCGCGCTGGCGGCGGGATGGGCCTTCCACCAGCTCAAGTTGGCGACACGCCCGGCACTGCCTGGCACAGCGTGAGCGGCAGGCAACACGTCTCGCGCGCATCTGCGCGGAACGCGCCATGCGAAAATGAAGGCGTATGGGTTCCCGTTTGCTCGCGGCTTTCTTCGCGGTGTGTCTGGCCGCTTCGGCGCAGACCATGTCGGTCGAGAAGTTGCGGCAATTTCTGGAATCGTCCGCGCCCATGCTCAAGCTGGGCACCATGTCCGACCGTGAGATGGCGGCGTACCTGGACAAAGTGAAGCTCACCGAAAGGCTGGACGAGCGCCAGATCGAGGACTTCCAGGGCGAGATGCGAATTGGCCCGAAAACGCTGCTGGCGTTGCGCAAGCTGGCGGCGGAAAGCGCGTCGCTGCCAGTTGCCACGGCCGTGGCGCCGCCGCCCAAGCCGAGGCCCATCCCGCCGCCCACCTCCGAAGAACAGGCAGCCATATTGGACGATGTGCGCGAGTATGCCTTGAATTACAGCGACACCCTGCCCGACTTCATCTGCACGCAAGTGACGCGCCGCTTCGGTGCGCCGCTGCCTGGCACCAAGTACGGCGGCCCGGCCGACGGCGGCCCGCGCTGGCAGGCGCTCGATACGCTGCAAATCCGTCTCAGCTACTTCGAAAGGAAAGAGAAGTACACGGTGGTGCTGATGAACAACGCCATCGTGAACCAGGATTACGAGAAAGTCGGCGGATCGAAAGCGTTCGGCGAGTTCGGCAGCATGATGCGCGAGATCTTCGAGCCCTCCACCGAAGCCCGTTTCGAGTGGGACCATTGGGGTACCTTGCGCGGCAAGCGCGTGATGGCGTTCCGGTATCACGTGCGGCTCGACCGTTCCCACTTCCAGATCGCGGTGGAGGAGGGCAAGCTGCACATCACCACGGCTTATCACGGGCTGATCGAAGTGGAGCCGGATACGCATGCGGTGGTGCGCATTGTGCAGGAAGCCGAAAACATTCCATCGGATTTCCCGATGAAGGAAACCAGCGACGTCCTCGATTACGACTATCAGGAGCTGTCCGGCAGCACGTTTCTGCTGCCGCTGAAATCGGAGGTCGTCATGAAGACGATGAATGACGTACAGAAACTGGACGAAGAATTCCGCCTGTACCGCAAGTACTCAGCCGATTCCACTTTCAAGCCCTACGAGGCGGAGCCCGTCGCTCCGCTGCCCGACGACAAGACCAAAGAAACCAAGAACCCCGCCGCGCCGCCGAGGTAGCGCACGCTTTAGCTTAAATACAGAAGCCAGGAGTCAGGAGCCAGAAGTCAGAATGTCGACAGCCGACGCCACGTCTGGAATCTTCCGCCTTCTGGCTCCTGACTTCTGACTACAAACTTCTGCGTTCATCCGTGGCTCAAACTTGAGGGACAATGGAGGCATGAGCGGAATCCAGTTCGTCACCGATGAGAAAGGCCGCAAGGTGGCCGTGCAGATCAATCTCAAAATACATCGAGAACTGTGGGGTGACATTGAGGACGTGCTGGTCTCCCGGTCGCGGCGTCACGAGAAGCGGAT
>DASWZP010000014.1:0-2035 GCA_036404395.1 Bryobacteraceae bacterium
GGTCTTGCCGGACATGGCGGTGACGATATCGCCGGGGCGCTGCGCGCGGCTGCCGGGCATGTTCTCGACGCAGGGAATAAAGGCCGTCACGGCCAGCGGCGGTTTCAATTGGGCGATGGCGCGCATGGCGCCGAGCATGGCCGCGCCGCCGCACATATCGTACTTCATCTTCTCCATGCCTTCGGCGGGTTTGATGGAGATGCCGCCGGTATCGAAGGTGACACCCTTGCCGACCAGGCCGAGGTGGGCCGCGGAAGCGGCCGCAGGCGGCCGGTAGCGGACGACGATGAGCGCGGGCGGTTCGGCGCTGCCCTGCGCGACGCCGAGCAGCGCGCCCATGCCGAGGCGTTCGAGGTCGGCGCGCTCGAGCACCTCGCACTCGAGACCTTGCTGCTGGGCCATCTCGCGCGCGGCGGCGGCCATTTTCAGCGGAGTCAGGAGATTGGCGGGCTCGTTGGCGAGGGCGCGCGTGAAGTTCTGAGACTCAGCGAGCACCTGGCCGCGCAACACCGCGGCGTCGAGATCGGCGGTGCCGTTCGGGCACACCACGGTAAGCGAGGCCAGCGCCGTCTTGTCGTCGCCGGTCTTGTGGCGATCGGGTTCGAAGTCGCCGAGGATGGCGCCTTCGACGGCGGCCGAGGCGAATTCGGCGCCGGTACGGTTTCCTTCGAGCAGCACCGCGGCCGACAGCACCTTCTTCTTTTTCAGGAAGCGGACCGAAGCGCCGACCAGCTTGCGCAATTCGGCGGAGTCGAAACGGCCGGCCTTTCCGGCGCCGGCCAGCAGCACGCGCGCGGCGGCGGCTCCAGCAGGGTTGTGCAGCAGCGTGAATTCGGCCGCCTTGCCGGCCACTTCGCCGGATTCGACGTATGGCGCGGCGCCGAAGCGCGATTCCTTTTCTCCTTCGAAGACCGGCACAATCAGCGCGCCGGCGGCAACCTGTTCGGCGGGAGTTCGTTCGAGCGTGATTTTCATCAGCTACGATTGTCACCGAACGGCGGCGCGGCTTGCAAATGCGGGGCGCGCGTGGGCTACAATGCGGTCACGATGGAAGCCGATTTCTTGCAGGGACGCACGGCGGTGGTCACGGGCGGCAGCCGGGGGCTGGGAAAGGCGATTGCGGCGGCGCTCGGGTCGGCCGGAGCGCGGCTGGCGCTGGTTTCGCGCGACAGGGAGGCGCTCGAAGCCGCGGCAGCGGAGATCCGCGGCGGCGGAGCGGAGGTGGAGATCTTTCCCACGGACGTGACCGACGAGCGGCAGGTGCGGCAGTTGGAGCGCGACGTTCTGGCCCGGTTCGAGAGAGTGGATATTCTGGTGAACAATGCCGGCACTAATGTGCGCTGCCCGGTGGAAGAGTTCACGCTGGAAGACTGGAACCGGGTGATTTCGACCAACCTGACGAGCGCGTTCCTGTTGTGCCGGTCGTTTGTGCCGCAGATGAAAGGCCGCGGATACGGGCGCATTCTCAACCTGGCTTCGACCATGAGCCACGTTTCACTACCCGGGCGGGCTGCCTATTCCGCCAGCAAGGCCGGCCTGCTGGGATTTACCAGGGCGCTGGCGTTGGAGCTTGCCACGGAGGGAATCACGGTGGTTGCCATCAGCCCGGGGCCGTTCGTCACCGAGATGAATACTCCGCTGCTGGAGGACGCGGCCCTGAATGCCCAATTCGTCGCGCGAATTCCGGTTGGCCGTTGGGGGGAAGTGCGGGAGGTGGGCCGGCTCGCCTTGTTTCTATGCTCGCCGGACGCCGGGTTCATCACGGGAACCGATATTCTGATCGACGGCGGATGGACCGCGCAATAGCGGGCGGTTCGATAACGTACACTGCCGAACGCTCGCCCGCGGGAACCCCGCGACAGCGCCGCGGGTTCGGGCTATGATCGAAGCATATGAAAAAAGCGCTGACAATTCTCTCAGTGGTATTGTGCTTTTCTTTGGTTGGCATGGCGCAGGAAAAGAAGGGCGGGAAGCCGGAAGTGGGCGGCGGCTACATCCCCAAGCGCGGTCCAGCCCCGGCGCGCCAGGCGGCGCC
>DASWZP010000015.1:0-6435 GCA_036404395.1 Bryobacteraceae bacterium
CCGTTCTCTTCGCGTCATCCATTCTTCGCTGTTGAAGACTCGCGGGCCGACGGCGATCATCCGCGGCAACAGGTTGAACAGCGCGGTGGGCGTCCAGGGTTCGACGCGGCGTGTGCGGTAACCGCGCCGGTTCAGTTCATCGGCGGCGCGCGATAGCGGGCAGTCCTCGACAATCATATCGAGCGCCAGCACGATGATTTCGACCTCGGCGGGGTTGCCCACCAGTTGTGTGCAATCGTCGGAAACCTGCAAGCCGTAAGGAATCTCTTCCACCCAGCCCTGCGGCTTCGCGGGCGCCGATTCCGCCGCTTCGCGCTCCCACTCCAGCCCCACCAGCCGCCATCCTGCCTTGATGCGTTCCTCGAGGTAATCCGGTCGCACCAGACCGGTGATCGGTTCCTGAATGCGTTCTTTCCGAGCCACGAGACACCTCCTCGGGCATTCGTTGAGCACGCGGCATGCCAGGTAGGATAGACCATCGTTTTTTGTGGTCTGTCACGCTGCTTCAACGCGCAAACCCTGGCAGACGACAAAAACCGATCGTCCGTCCTACCTCCGGCCGCCGCACCCCTGTCCGTTCCTGGGAAACAGCGTCTCGTTTTGCGACCGTCCGCGTTACCATGGCTCGGTGGAGCAATTCGCGCTCGAATTCGACCTGACGCCGGAGCGGCGCATCTTCTCGGTGAGCGAGCTGAATGCCGCCATCCGCGCCATCCTCGACGACGAGTTCCGCGATATCTGGGTTTCGGGCGAGATCTCCGGGCTCAAGCTGGCCTCGAGCGGCCACTATTATTTCACCCTCAAGGAGCGCGACGCCCAGCTCAAGTGCGTGGCGTTCCGCTCCGCGCACCGCTATTGGAAGTTCAAGCCGGCCGATGGGCTGGCGGTGCTGGCGCGCGGCCGCATCGATGTCTATGAGGTGCGCGGCGAATACCAGTTGCAGGTGGAGTTGCTCGAGCCGCAGGGCCTGGGCGCGCTGCAACTGGCCTTCGAGCAGCTTAAGAAAAAGCTGGCCGCCGAGGGGCTGTTCGCGGCCGAGCGCAAGCGCCGGCTGCCGCGGTTTCCGCGCCGCATCGGCATCGTCACTTCGCCCCGCGGCGCCGCCATCGCCGATATGATCCACATCCTTTCGCGCCGCTTCCCCGGCCTCGCCATCCGCCTTTTTCCGGCGCTGGTGCAGGGCCCAGGCTCGGTGGAGGAGGTCTGTCGCGGTATCGAATACTTCAGCCGCAGCGGCTGGCCGGAGGTGGTGATCGTAGGCCGCGGCGGCGGTTCGCTCGAAGATTTGTGGACCTTCAACGAGGAAGCTGTGGCGCGAGCCATCGCCGCCTGCTCGGTCCCGGTTATTTCGGCGGTGGGCCACGAAACCGATGTCACCATCGCCGATTTCGTGGCCGATCTGCGCGCGCCTACGCCCTCGGCGGCAGCCGAGCTGGTCGTCCCTACGCGCGCTTCCGTGCATGACCGGATCGCCGCCGCCGAAGGCAAAGCCCTGCAAGCCGTGCGCTACCGGCTGGCGATGCTCGACCGGCGTCTGCGCCAGCAGGGCGTGGACCGCGCCCTCGGCGTGCTCCATCGCCGCGTGGGCCGCGGCCTGCAACGCGTCGATGAGCAGGAGTACCGGCTGCGCGAACGCCTGCGCTCGATATTCGATGCGCGGGAACGCGCCAGCCGTACGCTCGAAGCGCGGTTGCGGCATTTCGATGTGCGGCCCCGTCTGGCCACCGGCCGGCGCCGCCTGGAGGCCGCCCAGTCGCTCGCCGTCGAATCCATCCACCGGCGCCTGGCGCGCCGGCGCAGCGCTTTCGACCAGCTCCATACCCAGCTCCACGCGCTCGGCCCGCTGAAGGTCCTGGAGCGCGGCTACGCCATCGTTTCCAACGAGTCGGGAATCGTCAAGGATTCCGCCGCCGCGCCGCCCGCTTCGCGCATTCACATCCGCCTGGCCAAAGGCGAACTGGACGCGGCGGTGGGCGAGTAAGCGTTCGTGGCGCACGCACTCGTGCGTGCCGCGTCGGCACTCGTGCCGAAGCCCGGCGAACCGAGCGAGCGAAGAAAGGTCGAGACGAATCTCGACCCTGCAGGCTGGACAGCCTGCGCCACACGCCTCATACCCCGCGGCGGCTGCCCCACAGGTCGATGTGCAAGCGCGGGCTGAATCTTAGCCCTTCTTCCTTGCAGATTTCGGCCAGCCATTGCCCGCGCTCGACCAGCCGCGCGTGCTCGGTGCCTTCCGGCATCAGGATGACGCGCTCCCGCGGCGCATCGAGCGCCTCCAGCAGCGCGCGAATCTCCGCAACGTCCGCCGGATTTTCGACCACGAATTTCAGTTGATATTCGTAGCGCGCCATCAGCTCTCGGAGCACCGCCGGCTGAATGCGCAGGCGGTCGTGCGGCTCGGCGAAGCTGCCGCCGGGCGTCGAGTTGGACAGCTTGGGGCTGATGCTCATCAGGTCGCAGGCCACCGGCTGAAACACCGTCCCCGCCGTCTCGATGGTGATGTGCATCCCCAGCGCGCGCAACCGCTCGGTGAGCGGCACCATCTCCGGCTGGATCATCGGCTCGCCGCCGGTGATCACCACGTGGCGCGCCGGGTGCGCCCGCACTTCATCCACGATCCGGTTGAGATCGAGTTCGGTCCCTTCCGGCTGCCACGACGTGTACGGCGTATCGCACCAGGAGCACCGCAGGTTGCAGCCGCTCGTGCGGATGAACACCGAAGGCACGCCGACCAGCGAGCCTTCGCCTTGCAGCGAGTAGAACAGCTCAGCGATCTTCAATGCCGGCCTCTTCGAATCCCTTGCGCCGCAGCAGGCAGGCGTCGCAGGCGCCGCACGGCCGCCCGCCGGGGCCCGGATCGTAGCAACTGTGCGTCAGGCCGAACGGCACGCCCAGCTCGCGAGCCAGAGCGACAATTTGCGCCTTGCTGAGGCTGATGAGCGGCGTGTGAATCTTCAGCCGCGTGTGCCCTTCCACGCCCGCGCGCGTCGCCAGGTTGGCCATTCGCTCATATGCCTCGATGTATTCCGGCCGGCAATCCGGATAGCCGGAATAATCGAGCGCGTTGACGCCGATGAAGATGTCGGCGCTTTCCAGCACCTCCGCCCAGGCCAGCGCCAGCGAAAGGAAAATGGTGTTGCGTGCCGGCACGTAGGTCACCGGGATGCCGTGGCTCATCTCGTCGAGCGACCGCGACTTGGGCACGGCCACATCCGCCGTCAGCGCGGATCCGCCGAACACGTCGAGCCCGATCTTCACCACCAGGCGCCGCTCCACGCCCAGCGCCGCCGCCACGCGCGCCGCCGCTTCCAGCTCGAACTTGTGGCGCTGCCCATAATCGAACGTGATCGCGCAGCAGGCAAAGCCGTCGCGCCGCGCCAGCGCCAGGCAGGTGGACGAATCGAGGCCGCCCGATAAAAGACAAACTGCTTTTCCGCGAGTTGGCAACTGTGGGGTCCCGTATAATTATAATGTTTCAGTTTACGGGCAAGCTTAGAGCATGCCCCACCATGCGCATCCGCTTCCTCACCAGCACGCCGCTGGATATTCGCCGTGGCAGTGGGACTTACGTGGGGATCGCGGTGCTGGCCCGCGCGCTCCGCGAACTGGGGCACGAAGTAATTATCGAAACGCCGCGCACGCACCTGCCGGTCTATACCGCCGAGCGGCTGCTCTTCAACCGCGGCCTGCGGCCCTCCGCCGGTTTCGATCGCACGGTCGGTTTCGATATGGATGGTTACCGAATCGCGACCGAAGCCGGCCACGTCGCGGCGCTCAAGGGTGTGATTGCCGATGAAGTGCGCTTTGAGCGCGGGTGGACGCGGCTCACCATGGGGATTCAGGCGCACTGCGAGCGGCTGCACGTGCTCCGCGCCGCGCGGGTTATTGTGACCAGCCGCTATTGCGCCGCGCAGGTGCGCGCGCTCTACGGCGCAACCCGCGAGCCGGCTGTCGTGCCGGAATTGATCGACCTGGCCGAGTGGCGGGCGGCGCTGGCCGCCGTCAGCGTGCCGAGCTCCGCTAGCCGGTTCGTGGTATTGTTCGTGGGGCGGCTGTACCGGCGTAAGCGCGTGGATGTGCTGCTGCGGGCCGCAGCCGCATTGCGCGACCGCATCCCGGAACTCGAAGTGCGCATCGTCGGCAACGGACCGTGCGCGGCGCCGCTCCGGCAGCTTGCCGCCGAGTTGAAGCTGAGCGGCACGGTCACCCTTCTCGGCGACGTTTCACGAACCCAATTGGTGGCGGAGTATCGTGCTGCGTCGGTGTTTTGTCTGCCCAGCGTGCAGGAGGGTTTCGGCATCGTGCTGCTCGAAGCCATGGCCGCGGCGAAGCCGATTGTCGCGTCGCGCGCAGCCGCCATCCCGGAAGTTGCGCCGCACGCCACGCTGGTCTCGCCGGAAAGCACCGAAGCGCTCGCTGGCGGCATCGAATCGCTCTATCGATCGCCCGAGAATTGTGCCGCGCAAGGCCAGGCCGGCGCCGCACGCGTGGAGCAGTTCGATGCACCGCGCGTGGCGCGCGTGTTCGCCGAGGCGATCAACATGTAGGGGCCGGGCATGCCCGGGGCATACCCGGCCCTCGGCAGGTCGGGGACCCGCCCCCCTAGCCGCGCACTAACTTGCGGCCGCGCTCGAACAACTCGGCGGCGTCTTCCACCAGCTTGCGTCCGCGCTCGAACACGTCGCGGCCGGCATCCACCATGTCGGAGCTGGTCTGTGCAACCGCTTCCTTGCCCTGTTGCGTTTTGTCGGCGAGGTATCGGCGGGTATCGCGTCCGCTCTTGGGCGCGAACAGCAACGCCACGGTAACGCCGACCGCGGCGCCGGTCAAAAACCACGCGATAGTGCTGACACCTTCGCCTAGCCCGTCTTCTTCCTTCATAGTGATGGGTTCTCCCGGCATGCGCCGCCTCCGCGGGAGCCTCGATTTGCGTGCGGCTCCACTCCCCATTCTGCGATATCCTTGAGGCATGGCGCAAGATCCCGAGCGCGGCGAGCGCGACGAAGAGCCGGTTTCGAGCGAAGATACGTTCGACGTCTCTCACGATTTGGACATGGTGCCCGTGTTCTCCTCGACGGGCGTGGATTCGGAGGTGGAGGGCGACCTGATTTGCGGTGTCCTGGCGAACACCGGAATTCCGGCCGTCCTATCCCGCTCGACGTTCCCGAACCTGGGAGTTTCCGTGCGCGTGCCCCGCGCCCAACTCGCCGAGGCGCAACGCCTGATCGCCGAAGCGCAAGCCGCCGGTCCCGAAGCCGCCGCCGAAGCCGAACGCGCAACCGAGGACGAGCGCTGAGGCTGCTCGAGCGAGGACACCCGCAAAATGGGTGCTCGCGGGCCGCGCATGCCCGGCCCCTACGTCCGGCGGTCCCTTTTAGCTGGCGTACCCACCGGCTGCCCGCGTCAGCCTTGGCGCTTCGCAGGCTTCTTCATCCGCTGCCAGCAGAAACCCGAACTGAACCGGCTCGTTGCGTTCGTCGAGCCAATCCGTTCCCCAACGCCGCAGTTCGAACGCGTCTTTGAGGCCGGCAACGGCCAGAAGCATCCGGGATTCCCTGTTGGCTAACACGACGGCTTCCATAGTGGTTCCGTCACGCAGCCGAATCAACGTGTACATTCTGAGTTCTCCTTCTGAGTTCCCCCCTGGGAGTGTTACCTGATTCTCCACGCCAAAGGGGGAAGGCGCAATACTCATTTTGGATATGTGCTGCTTCTCTCACAGCGGCGCAGGCGCGAAAAGACAAAGGGAAAGCTAAAGAGCTTGCTGAAAAACACCAAAAGCATCAGGGCCACGGATAAACACAGATGAACACAGATTGAAAAGAATTGGTTTATCCGTGTTCATCCGTGGCCCAAAAATGTACTTTCGGACTTTTTCAGCAGCCTCTAGAGCATGCTTTACCAATGCGAGAATGGGATGGATGCGGAATCGCTCGCCATATCGAGCGATCGCCGGTCTCACCTTGCCATGACCAAAGTTATGATTGCCGGCGGCGGACTGGCTGGCCTGGCCGCGGCGGCCGCGCTGGGCGGCGTAGGATTCGAAGTCGATCTGTTTGAAGCGCGCCCGTTTCTGGGAGGCCGGGCTACGTCCTACCCCGTGCCGGCGGGCGAAGGCGAATCCGAGACCATCGACAACTGCCAGCACATTCTGCTGCGTTGTTGCGTCAACCTCCTCGACTTTTACGCGCGGCTGGGCGTGCGCGACCGCATCCGCTTTTATCGCGAATTCTACTTTCTGGAACCCGGCGGCCGCGCCTCGGTTTTGCGCCGCGGCCGGCTGCCGGCGCCATTCCACTTCACCGGCGCATTCCTGAAGATGAAATGCTTGGGACTGGGCGACAAGCTAGCCATCGCGCGCGGGCTCTGGGCGATTCGCCGCGAGCGCACACGGCGGCAGGATCTGGACAAAATCAGCATGCGCGACTGGCTGCT
>DASWZP010000016.1:0-8552 GCA_036404395.1 Bryobacteraceae bacterium
GGCTTTGGCCGCACCGGGCGCGGTTTCGGCGCTGGCGGGCGGCCAGACTGCCGGCGCCAGCCTCAGGTCCTATGGCTCTGGCCACTTCGGCGAGTGGGTGCAGGACGAATTCGGGCTGCCCGCGTTTCATTACACCTGCGATCAGACCAGCGATCCGCTGGCGGTCAGCCCGGTGACTCCCGGCATCCTCTCGGCTACCGACCATGTGCACCAGGTGGGCAATGACCGCATCATCGCCATCGTCTCCAACTACGGCCACGTGCGCGTCCGCCAGGATGAAGGCGCGCCCAAGTTCCTCAACGACTACGTGCCGGAGATGAGCCAGTTCTCGGGCGGCTTCGGCTACCTCACCGATGGCAAGGAAACGCTGAGCACGTTGTACCCGCAAAGCGGCGCAACTTTCGACCGCATCTTCGGCGCCGGCTATCTGCGCAAGAAAGTGGCGCGCGGCAACTACAGCGTCGATCAGGTGATCTGCGCGCCTTTCGGCGACGACCCTGTTCTGCTGTCGCAAGTGACCATCGCGAACCACGGAGCCGCGCCGGCCGCTTTGCGATGGATCGAATACTGGGGCACGCTGGTTTACGAATTCTCCTTCCGCCCGTTCGTGGAAATGTTCGCCGGCTATGGCAGGCCGGTGGATCTGCGCCGCCACTTCGGCCAGCGGTTCACGCACCGGGTTCGTGCTCTGGAACATAACCTTGGCATGACGGAGTCCAAGCAGTTCTTGGGGCGCGATCCGAAGGAAGAAGCCGCCTGGCAGCGCGCGAAGGCGAACCTGGCCGCCCATCCCAACTCGTTCCTGGGAGCGATTCCGGAAACCGTGCCGGAGGCTTCCTACGACGACGTGAACCCTCCCGCCACTTTTCTGATTTCGCTCGACGCGCCGTCGACCGGCCTCAGCATCAACGGCAAGGCGTTCTTCGGAGCTGGCGGCGCAGCGAAACCGGACGGCATCGGCCGCGCGCTGGATGGAGATCTGGCAACCACCGGCCCGGAAAACGCGCTGCTGATGGAGCGCGCTATCAACCTTGCGCCGGGTGAACAGGCCACGCTGTATTTTCTGTACGGCTATTTGCCGCAAGACGCCCCCAACCTGGCTCCGTTGATCCAAAAATACCGCGCGCACGCCTCCACCACCTGGCAAGATTCGAGCGCCGAATGGAAGAAGCGCGGCATGCGTTTCAGCGTCGGCTCCGACCCGTGGGTGGAGCGCGAGACGATCTGGAACCACTATTGCCTCCGCAGCAGCCTCACTTACGACGACTACTTCCACGAGCACATCCTCAACCAGAACGGCATTTATCAATACGTAATGGGATTCCAGGGCGCGGCCCGCGACCCGCTCCAGCATTGCCTGCCCTTCCTGTTCAGCGATCCCGAAATCGTCAAGACGGTTCTTCGCTACACGCTGAAAGAGGTTCGCGCCGATGGATCGATTCCATATGCCATCGTCGGTCACGGCGCGGTGGCTCCCATGGTCACCGATACCTCGAGCGACATGCCGCTGTGGCTGTTGTGGACGGCCAGCGAATACGTACTGGCTTCGCGCGACGTGTCGTTCCTCGACCAGGAAGTTCCCACCTTCCCGCTTTACGGACCCACCGCCGGAAAGGAGCGCGTGCGCAAGCTGCTCGAACGGTGCTACCGGCATGAGGTGGATGGCGTGGGCGTGGGCGCGCATGGCGTGATGCGCATGCTCAATGACGATTGGAACGACGGCCTGCTCAGCGTCTGGGCGCAGCCGGCTTTCGCGGAATGCGTCGCGCAGGGCGAGAGCGTGCTCAATTCGGCGATGGCAGCCTGGGTTTTCGATCTCTACGCGCGCCTGCTGACCTACGCCGGCGACGCGGACCTGGCGGCGAGCGTGCGCCAGAGCGCGGATGCGCACCGCGCCGCGGCAGCCAGGCAATGGACCGGTAAATGGCTGCGCCGCGCCTGGCTCGGTCCCACGCTGGGTTGGGTGGGAGAAAGCACGCTGTGGCTGGAGCCGCAACCTTGGGCGCTGCTGGCGGGAGTGACCACGCCTGAGCAAAGCCGCGAGCTGATACGCACCATGGACGAACTGCTCCGCCGCTTGTCGCCCATCGGCGCGGTGCAGATGAATCAGGGGCCGGACGCTCCTAAAGGCGGCGTTTGGGAACCGGGCACTTCGGTCAGTGGCGGCATCTGGCCGTCGCTCAATCAGACGCTGGTTTGGGCGCTGGCGCGGCACGATCCCGCCATGGCCTGGGATGAGTGGAAGAAGAATTCGCTGGCCTGCCACGCCGAGAACTATCCCGGCATCTGGTATGGCGTGTTGAGCGGCCCCGACACTTATAACTCCACGCTCAGCAAACACCCCGGCGCGACGGTCGACAACCTCTACTTGCATTACACCGATTTTCCCGTGCTCAATCTGCATTCGCACGCCTGCTCGCTCTATTCCGCGGCCAAGCTGATCGGGCTCGAATTCACCGAAAGCGGCCTCGATCTGCGGCCCGGCCTGCCGGTGGAATCGTACCGCTTCGAATCTCCGCTCGTCGGCGTCATCAAGTCCGCGGGTGGTTCCTACGAGGGCTGGTATCAGCCGTCGCAAGCCGGCTCCTGGAAAATCGCAATATGGCTGCCCGCCGAGCAAGCCGCCCGGCTGTCGCATGCGGAAGTCAACGGAACTAGCGTGACTCCGGTCAAAGCCGCGGATGGCACGCTGGAACTTACGGGTCGAAGCGAAGCCGGCAAACCGCTGCGCTGGCGGCTGCGGTAGCGCGAGAGTAGAATGAGCGTGGAAGGACCCGATGAAATTGAGCCGGTTGAATTTGCTGACTGCCATTGTTTCACTGGCCGCGTCGCTGGTCTGGATCGGCACCGGGCAGAACGCAACGGGCCTCATCTGGCTTGGGTGCAGCCTGGTCTGGCTGGCGCTTGCGATCGGCAGGTTACGCCACTCGGTTGAAGAACCTCATCCGATAGCGCGGCTGATGCACAGACTGTCGCGCATGCTGCTCTGGAGCTAGCGCGCAGGTGGTCGCCAACACACACGTAGGGGCCCGGCCCGGCTCGGGCACCCAGTGAAACGAGGCGCGAAACTGTTCACGGCCAACGTCGCTGGCGCCGCAAAGTGGGGCAGGTCCCCGACCTGCCAGCGCGCTCCGACGACCTTGCGGAGGCGCTCTCACACAATCAAGATCCCAAAACCGGACAGTTACTGCGCATTTCAGACAATAAAGACTGAAACACCGTTGATTTCACTGGGTCCGGGCTGGCCTTTGAATTGCACGTAATTTCCATTTATGTCACTCACCGAATGGATCCGCGACCTGCGCCTGGCTCTTCGACTGCTCGCGAAGAACCCCGGCGCCACGGCGTTGGCCGTGCTATCGATTGCTCTGGGAATCGGCTTGACCACCGGCCTGTTCGCCGTGGGCGATGCGGCCCTCTTGCGGCCCGTCCAGGCGGAGAAGCCGCAGGAGCTGTGGTCGGCGAATTCGCGCGGCGACGACGGCAACTGGATGATGTACGGCTGGCCGGATTACCTCGATATGGCCAAGGCGCTCGAAGGCCGGGCGCAGCTTGTCGCCTCGCAGCGCCGTGGCGTCCAGGTGGGCGCGGACGATAGCAGCCAGTTCGTCATCATCCAACCCGCGTCGCCGAACTATTTTCAGGTTGTGGGAGCGAAGGCCGCGCTGGGCCGCGCGACGCTGGGTGAGGCCGCAGGAAGGCCGGAGACCGTGCTGGGGTACCGGCTATGGCAAACGCGTTTCTCGAGCGACCCGCACATCGTTGGCAAGACGGTGTTGCTCAGTCACAAGGCATTCCTGGTAGCGGGCGTGATGCCGGAGTTCTTCACCGGTCTTCAGCGCGGCGTTCTGGTCGGTGTCTGGGTAAGCACGGGTGCGTGGTTTCACACGCTGGGGGCGAAGGAGGAAGAGCAGTCGCGCGACGGCCAGTTCGAAATCGCCGCGCGATTCCGCGCGCCGCTGACCCAGGCGCGCGCCGAGGCGCAACTCGACGCCGCCATCCGCGGTCCCGGTAAGCACAAGCCCGCGCCCCGCGGCGTTGCGGGAACGGTGCTCGAGAGCTTCGCGCTTTGGAAGAACGACGTGATATTCGGCGGCGGGATGCTCGCCGTATTCGGATTGGTCCTGTTCGTGGCTTGCGCCAACGTCGCCCAGTTGCGCCTCGCGCAGGGCGAGGCGCGCCGCAAGGAATTGGGCGTGCGGATTGCGCTGGGCGGCGGCGGCTGGCGGGTGGCTCGCCAGCTCTTGCTCGAAACCGCTCTCCTCAGCCTGGCGGGAGCCGGGTTGGGCCTGCTGCTGGCGCAGCTTCTGGTGACGAAGGTCACCCAGTTCGCCAGCACGATCAGCCCCTTCATAGATTTAGGCATTCGGCTGGATTACCGCGTGCTCACGTTTTCCGCCGGCGCGCTGCTGTTTGCCCTCCTGGTGGCCGGAGTTTGGCCCGCGTTGCGCGCGATGCGGATGAACATATCCGACGTGTTGAAGCAGACTCAAGGTGTGACGATGCGGCGCCGCGGCTGGCAGCAGAAGACGCTCGTCATATCGCAGATCGCGGTGAGCGTGGCTCTGTTCGGCGTCGCGGTGTTGTTCCTCACCAGCCTTCACCACGCCACCGAAATCCGGCCGGGTTTGGATCCGCATAAGAAGGTGCTGGCACTGCTGGTGGGGCCGGCCCTGCGTATCCCGCCTGCTGCCTGGTGCGACCAGGCGATCGAGCGGCTGGCCGCGCTGCCCGGCGCGCGCGGCGCAACCTACGCGCGGAGGCTTCCGCTGACCGGTTCCGGCGGCGGCTTCACGGCGCGGGTCGAGATTCCGGGAATGGCGCCGATGGGGGTCCATCTCAACAACGTCGCCGCTAACTATTTTTCCGTGATGGGCACGCGGGTGGTGGCCGGGCGCAGCATCGACAGCCGCGATGGCGCTGGTGCACCGCTGGCGGTGGTGGTGTCGCAAACGCTTGCCCACACCGTATTCGGCAACCGCGCCCCAGTAGGCAACTGGATTCGGATCGATGCCAAACTGCGCGAGGTTGTCGGCGTAGCCGAGGACGGCCCTTCCAACGACCTGCACGAGCAGCCGGAGCCGTTTCTCTACCTTCCCTACGCCCAGGCGGCGGAGGGCGATATCACTTTGTTAGTGGAAACCGCGGGCGAGCCGGCGGCGCTCGACCGCGCTGCCCGCGCCGCGATCCGCGGTTTCGACCCAGGGGCGCAGGTTTATGAATCGACCACCTTGCGGAAGACCCTGGACGGCGCCCTTTCGATGGACCGTTTTATCGCCACCGCCAGCAGTGGGTTGGGCGTCAGCGTAGTCTTGCTCACCGCGGGCGGGCTGTTCGGCGTGCTGCTCTATTCCGTCAACCGGCGGATGCGCGAATTCGGCCTGCGCGTGGCTTTGGGCGCGCGGCCGCGCCAGATTGAGCGCCTGGTCCTCGGTGAATCGTTGCGCATGGCCGCGATCGGAGTGCCGATCGGCCTCGCCGCGCTGGCGGCCGCGGCCCAGTTCGCGGGCTCGATGCTGCTCGGCGTGACGCCGCTCGATCCGCTGGCGTACGTGCTCAGCGCCGTCGCCGTAGTAGGGCTCGCGCTGGCAGCCGCCTGGCTCCCCGCGCGCCGCGCCACCCGCGTGGATCCCATGGAAGCCCTGCGGGCAGAGTAGAACTTCGAAGAACTACCCCAGTACCCCAATGGTACTAGCCACGGTGTCATAGCCGCCCACCCGGAGTTATAATTCAGCGCTCTGCCACGGACACTATGTTTCTGTGGCCAGGAGCTCTTTCACATGCTTCGCGAACTGCTGCACAGTCCAGCCAAAAGGGCCTACTGCGGGACGGGCCTGGTGTTGATTGGTCTGTCACCGGTCTACTACACTCATCTCCCTTTTCCGTCGCGGTACCCGGGCGTCATCGGCGTGTTGTCGCTTGCTGCGCTTGCCTTCGTATTCGCATTTCTCCAGGACTGGATCGATCTGACGTCCGGCGTGAAAGTGGAACTCGCCTGGACTTTTGGAGCCGGGTCGGTGCTGCTGATGAATGGCGAGCTGTGGTTTCACAACCTGATCGCGAGATGGGTTCCCTATGCCGAATGGAAACAAATGCTAGGCCTGATCGACCTGGTGTTTCCCGTTATGATCCTGCTTCCGGTCTTCGTCGTATTCCTCGGCGTTCTCCACTACCTGAGGAAATGGCCGGAGCGGGCATACCTGCTGGGCGGATTTTGCCTGGTATTCCTGTTCATCGGAGAGGTTTGGTTCAATCTGTTCCGAATCCACTTCTTGGGCACCCCCAGCCTGGAATCCAACCCGGCGCGGTTCGTCTGGGTGACGGTTTGCCTGGTTGCCGGAACGATGGGGATGGTGCTGGGCTGTCTGCCGCAATGGTCGCACCGGCCTTCGCAGCTTGAATCCACCATGCCCTTCTGCTACCTGATTGGAGCAGCGCTAATGGCGCTCGGTCTCTTCTGGGACGACCTGGCAGCCGCCGCGCCGGTGCCAGCTATGCTCGGCGCCTTGGCCCCTGCGTCTTTCATGACCTGGCGATGGATCACGAGCACGTTTAAAGAGCGCTCGCACTGAGCATGTGGCGCGGGTCCCCTGACCCACGCGCTGACATAATCCTGAGAACCACTGCGCGGCCGCGGCACTAGCTTACATCCAATGGTACGAACGTTGGTTGTGGTGCTGGCTGCACTGGGATTGCCGCAGGCGCTGGCGGCCGCCGAGCCGGGCTTCAAGGCCGAACTGGTAGGCGGAACTCCGGGCGAGTTTCCCACCAAGGGCAGCGTTCGCCTGGACCTCTCCGACGGCGACACGATGCTATTGCGCGCCGGCAATACCGAGCTGCGCGTATCCTATCAAAAAGTCAATACGCTCGAATATGGCCAGACCGTGAGCCGGCGGTACGCGGCGGCCGTGCTGATTTCGCCGGTGCTGCTATTGAGCAAGGCGCGCAAGCATTTCGTCACCCTGGGATTCGTCGACGCGGAGGGCAAGCAACAGGCGCTGGTGCTGCGCGTGGACAAGGGTGACATTCGCAGCGTGCTGGCCGGCCTCGAGGCGCGCACCGGCCGGCGCGTCGAGTTCCTCGATGACGAAGCGCGCAAGGCGGGCAAAGGATGAAACCATTTCTGCTGTTGGCGGCCGCGTCAGCCGCGTCGTTTGTGTGCGCGGCGGGGGACGCCGCCACGGCGGCCATCGAAGCCGGCAATCTGCGGCAGTTGCTCTCCGTGCATCGCATTTACGTGGACCGGCTCACCGGCGGCGACACCGCCGCGCAAATGCGCGACATCCTCATCAGCAGCCTGGCCGCCTCCAAGCTTTTCGTCCTGACCGAAAAGGAGGAGCGCGCCGACGCCGTGCTGCGCGGCGCGGCCGAGGACCTGGTCTTCACCGAAACGCACACCTCATCCGACGGCATCAACGCGCACATGAGTCTCAGCAACCGCACGGGCTCCGGATACAACTCCTCCAAGGGCAACGCTGCCGGCCTGGGAATCGGCGAAAACGAATCCGATCACTCGGCCGAGCGGCGCCACGAGGCGCTGGCGGCCGTCCGCCTGGTCAATAAGGATGGCGATGTCATCTGGTCCACCACGCAGGAGAGCCTCGGCGCCAGGTTCCACGGCGCCAGCGCCGACGTGGCCGAAAAGATCACCTCACAATTGAAGGAAGACTTCGACCGCGCGGGGAGGGCGCGTTAGGCGCATTGCCCGGCCTGCTCTCGGTACCGCCGGCGGTCTTGCCGCCGGTTTTTTTTCTTTGCCTCTGTTCTTATCTCCCGCTGACGCCGCAACATTACAAAACACCGGCGGCAGGTGGCCTGCACCCGAGGGGTGCAGTCCCAAGACCGCCGGCGTTACCAAGCAGTCACAACCCATCTTCCCCACTAACTCAATCACTTACCTCTCAAAACTCTTGACACACCCTGCATACTGAAATTGGGACTGTGGCGCCAGGCTCTGCTGCTAGTCCTTCTCTTTGGCCAGAGACCGTTGCACTCAGTTGGTACTGAACTTCCGGCGCCCGTTAAAGGCATGCGGGGTCCCCCTCGGGCTGGACTCTCGACGGAAGACTTTGGATCTCGGGATTCATGACCGCCGGCGGAATACGGATAGCTGCTATTGCCGCCCGCCGGATAGCAGAGAGTAAGGAACGAATCGGCAAGGATGTGTCCGCCATCCAGCGGGCCTCAATCATCGAAGTTTCTACTCGAATCATCGGGTGGCCGATACGCACGGCGATAAGTCCGCTTTAGCCCGGCCACCCGCAACGTCTCATTCCTTCCTACCCGCCCCTCTCGCCCGCGGTGCGCCCAAAAACGCCTGTGTTCTGGCATATAATACGAAGACCAATATGGCAGAACTCGAGATTCACCACGAAGGACACGAGTCCGATGGCAAGGGCCAGAGGGTTGGCGTCCTGGCGGCCGTACTGGCGGTTGCGCTGGCAATCGTCTCCATCATGTCGCACCGCACGCATACGGAGGCCATCATCAGCAAGTCCGAGGCCAATGACGCCTGGTCGGAGTACCAGGCGACCCGCATCAAGACTCACAAC
>DASWZP010000017.1:0-21229 GCA_036404395.1 Bryobacteraceae bacterium
CCGCAGCCTTTTCGCCTCTCTCAAACTGAACCGCCGGCTCGTAACGGCCTTTCGCTCGCCCGCAACGGCTGCCTCTTTCAAGGCCTCCATTCCGGGGTCAAAGTTCCCGGCCTGCTCCTTCGCCTGCTTACCAGCCGCTTCTACAGCCCGTTCGGCTCTTCGGCTCCGCTACCGCCCGCGAGTTCCCACCCGCCACGGCCGCTTCCTCGCTTCTAGCCCGTTGCTGCTTCCACTGCCGGCTCCCCGAATGGCTCGCCCAGCTTCCACTCCCCTTCGGGACTCTTACCTCCCTAAGGATCAAAGCGTTCCACTGGCCGGTCACCCGGCGGCCCGCCTTCCGATTCCGCCCGATCTCCGTTCGCTCCCCGCAGCCTTCAAACTAGTAAACTAGACTTTCTGGCTACGGATCACCGTTCCCGGTCCGCTACGTTTCCGGAGGCTTGCTGTTCCTCGAACCTCTTGGAACCAGATCCACTATGCGCTCGCCGGAGGTTTTGGTCAACACTTTTCTGCTCGCTAATCCATTGTTTCCTCAAGTTTTATTCGCTTTGTTTTTATATGGTTACAAAGCTATGACCGTGCAACCTCTGTGGATAAATCATGCGCCGGCCAGCTTGTTTGCGATACTAAAGCCACCATGCGCAGGCTCGTGATCCGCCCAGGGGCGATCGGCGATCTGATCCTCTCGCTGCCCGCCCTGGAATGCCTGCGGGCGGATTACCTGGAAGTCTGGACTGCAACGCCCAACGTGCCCCTGGTTCGGTTCGCCACAGCGGTCCGCTCTATCATCTCGAGCGGCCTCAACTTATTGGGCATTACCGACCCGCCTCCCGCACGCCTCATCGATCGATTGCGCAGTTTCGATTCCATCGTCTCTTGGTATGGATCCAACCGGCCGGAGTTTCGCGAGCTGGTCGATTCGCTTGGTCTGCCATTCCGCTTCCTCCCCGCGTTGCCGCCGCAGAGCTTGGGAATGCATGCTACGGACTTCTACCTGGAGCAAGTGAGCGTGCTGACCGAGTGCCGCGCCGACCCAATCCCGCGCATTCCGTGCAACGTCTCACGGGAGAACTTCGCCGTGATTCATCCCTTTTCCGGCAGCCCTCGCAAGAACTGGCCGCTCGAGAAATTTCGCCAGCTCGCGCGCGGGCTGGAGCGCAGGATGCCGGTCCGCTGGTGCGCCGGGGAGGAAGACCCGCTGCTCTCGGACGCGCACCGTTTCGACGACCTGTATGAGTTGGCCTGCTGGCTGGCGCAAGCCTCTCTCTTCATCGGCAACGATTCCGGCATCACTCACCTGGCAGCCGCGGTGGGAACGCCGGTGCTGGCGATTTTCGGACCCACCGACCCGGCGGTTTGGGCGCCGCGCGGCCCGCACGTGCGAATCGCGCCGTGGAGAGTTGGGCCGTGATTCGGTGGAATTCAGCTCGGTTACGCCGCTACGGAGTACAATAAGCAGACGCCCCAAATGGCAGCCCGCCTGAACCCGGTGGCCCGGGATGAGATCGTCGATCTGCGGCTCGTTGCCGCTGCGGACCTGGACCCCCTGTTCGAGGAAGAAGTCGCCGCCTGGCACGACGAACTCGAGTGGGACTTCGCCAAGTCGGCCCAGTTGGCACGCCGTTTCGTCGGCGTGCACGCCTTGAGCGGGCGGGTGCTGGTGGTCGATGGCCGCCTCGCGGGCTACCTCTATTTCGTGTTCGAGGATCACAAAGCCCTCCTCGGCGATCTGTACATTCTGCGCGCCCTGCGCACCCAGGAGCGGGAGGATCTGCTGCTGCGGCCGGCGCTCGATGAGATCTTTTCGACCCCGCACATCACTCGCATCGAGGCCCAACTGCTGATGCTCAACTACGCTCCCGCCCGCGTGTTGCCACGCGCGGCCGAGACCCACCAGTTCTGCCGCAACTTCATGCGGGCGGATCTGTTGAAGGCGGACCTAGGGGAAGGCAAAGTGCGCCGGCCTTTCTATCTGGAAAACTGGTCGGACCGTTACAGCGACGCCGCCGCCGCGCTGATTGCGGAATCGTACGCGGGACACGTGGATGGCTGGATCAACGACCAGTATCGCAGCCCCGCCGGCGCGCACCGTTTCCTGCACAACATCGTGGCGTATCCGGGCTGCGGCACGTTTTCGCAACCCGCCTCTTACCTTGCTTTCGAGGGCGTCAGCGGCCAGTTGTGCGGCCTCTCGCTGGCCAGCCTGGTCTCAGCCGAATCCGGCCACATCACACAGATCTGCGTCTCGCCATCCGTGCGCGGCACCGGCATCGGTCATGCCCTGCTGCGCCACTCGCTGCTGGCCTTGCGCAAGATGGAATGCCGCTCCGCCGGCCTCACCGTAACCGCCGCCAATGAAGGGGCGGTGGCTCTTTACGAGCGCGTCGGCTTCCGCACCATTCGCCAGTTCTCGGCCTACGCCTGGGACCTAGCGTAGTGCCAGTGCTCCCACTTGCCGCGATCGGACGTCGGTTCACCCGCCGCAGAGGCCTCAAAGCACCCCTGGACCAGACTTTCGCATCGGATTACCCTAATATATGAAAGCCGGCGCGGCGTCGCAGCCGCCGCCCGGCGCCAAGGGGGTAGTTCATGGTGCCGCTTGCCAAGATCTTGTTGCCGGTGGACTTTTCCGAACGCTCCGTCAGAGCCGTCCACTGCGCCCAGCGCCTGGCGCAGCGCTTTTCCACGGAAATCATTCTCCTGCACGTGTTGGCGCCCATGCAGTACCGGCTTGGCGATACCGAGATGGGCGGCGTCATGCTGGGCGACTTGTACCGCGCCCAAATCGACAGCCTGACGATGGAGCTGGATCGGTTTCAGCGGGCGGAACTCGAAGGCTGCAACGTGCGCCGCGTGGTTCTGGATGGCGACCCGGCGTTCCGCATTGTCGAGTTCGCGCATGACGAGAAGGTGTGCCTCATCATGATGCCTACTCACGGCTGCGGGCTATTCCGGCGGTACATTCTCGGCTCCAACACCGCCAAAGTGCTGCATGACGCGGAGTGCCCCGTGTGGACCGGCGCGCACATCGTGGAGAACGCCGCTATGCCGGCCGAGATCCGCCACGTGCTCTGCGCAGTTGACCTTGGCGCGCAAAGCGAGCGCGCTTTGAAGTGGGCACACTGGCTGAGTTGCACTTTGGACGCCCGTCTCACCCTGTTGCACGTCACGGCCGCCTGCCCGGAGACTCCGGACCACACCGATGACGCGTGGCGCGCCAAGCTGCGCTGGTCGGCGGAGGAGACACTGGGGCGCCTGCAGGCCAAGGTGGGATCGCAGGCGGAAGTCATGCTCCAGGCCGGCGATCCCGCCCATGCCATCTGCTCCACCGCCGCCCGCATCCACGCCGGCGTGCTGGTGATCGCGCGCGGTTCCGCCGCCGGAGGCTTCGGCCGCCTGCGCACCAACGCCTACGCCATCATCCGCCAATCGCCCTGCCCGGTGGTAAGCGTGTAAACTTGCTGGCCGCATTGCCGATGCGGCGATATAATCGGGAAACGCCGCAGGCAGCACGGCTGACTGCGCGCGGAACTTCGCTTTGGAGGCTCCAACATGTTCCTGGCCTGGCCCACCCCCCAACCGGACTCTACGAAAGCCAACACAAAGGAAGCTGACACTCGAAGCGTCCTCCTCCAGGAGTATTCGGATCACGGGAATTGGGCGCGTCACTATAGCGCCGTACGAATGACGCTCGGGACCTTCTTTCTCACCGCCGCCACCGGTATGATCACTCTCCGCTGGGACAAGCCTCAGCCTGCTGTTGCGGTGGTCGCGGGTGCCGTCCTCGGCATCGGCGTGTTCCTGTTCATGGTCTTCAGCGGTCTGACGTTCGATGAGATGAACAAGCAGCGCGCCGTCGTCGACTCGTATCGCGACAAACTGAAGACGGGGAATATGGAAGTCACCCGAAAGCTCAGCCTGTGGAAATGGGGAACCGGCTTGCCGCTCGCCATTGTATTCGTCGTGGCGTTCACAACCTTCGATTTCTGGTGGTTGTTTGCCTCAAAGCCAAGAGCCAGCCAGGTGACTCAGATCACAGTCCCAATGAAGGTCAAGGTCGGGCAACAGCCGGAAGTCATCGTCGACGTGCCCATCACATTGACTGCCCCCTAGCTAGCTAGTGCGCCACTTCAGAGCGTGCGTCGCCACGCGTTCAGGCCCTCAATGACGACGCGGTCCAGCCACGCGGAGAACCGGGTTTGTGCCGAAGAAAACTCCTCCTCATAGTTTATTTGGAAGGTGCCGCCCTCGATAGGCTTTGGCTCAGCACCTTGGATCACAAGGTAAGCCACCACGCCAATCAGACCGCGGTAGCGGGGACCGATGCCGTGAAACGAGAGCGTGAGCGAATCGGGGCGACCTGCGTTGAGGGACAGGTTCGCTGTCGCGTTGTAATCGTTGAAGTTCGCTGCATAACCGGCCTTCTGGACGGCAGTCGCCCTTATGTTGTCGTATCCGCCTTGCGGACCCCCGCTCGCGCCGAAACCGAAGCCGCTGCGAAGGCTGCCTATCTCGTTCGTGAGCTCGGTCGCGGTTTTTCCGAGCTGCTGCGCGGCAAAAGCCACCAGCTTGGTCGCGGTCTCTTTCGCCGCTAGCCACTCCTTAAGCGGGAGCTTCCCGCGCTGTAGCAAGCGGTCGCGCGCCGCGATTACTGCTTCGTGAGTCGACGCAATCGGGCGAACGTCGTGCGCGATCTCCGTCGCCTGGATGAGAGCGCTGCGCTGCCCTTCCA
Organism: Bryobacteraceae bacterium; assembly: GCA_036404395.1. Classification (GTDB taxonomy): domain Bacteria; phylum Acidobacteriota; class Terriglobia; order Bryobacterales; family Bryobacteraceae; genus Bog-375. Next base: position 4,733 of record DASWZP010000017.1, read on the forward strand.
CGAATAAGTCGACCAAAGGCCGCAGGTCGCCTTCGTCCGCCTTCTCCAGTGCCTCTATGTAGCGCGGTTTATCGTCGCGCTTCACGATGAGTGGAAACCAGCCGGCCCTGATGAATACAATGCTCGCGATCGCTCTGGCAACTCGGCCGTTTCCATCCGCGAACGGATGGATCCGTGTAAATCGGTGATGTAGCCAGGCGGCCTCCACCTCTGGAGGTACGTTTCGCGCTTCGTGTTCGGCGTACATGCGCAAGAGCTCGTCCATCTCCGACGCGACGTGCTCAGGCGGGCAATACTCATGGACAGAGCCGTCCAGACGCGTAGGGCTGTTAGGGGCCGTCTTGTAGACGCCTTTTTCCAGCCGCTTCGGAAACAACTGGCCGAATTGGTCCTCGACGGTGTGTACCTCAACGTTGCGCAGCAGCGCGGCGTGTAGTTCGTTAATGTAGCTGGTTGACAGGCGACGCGTACCCCCTACGAAGTCGAACATTCCCTCCAAAGCATCGTAATGATCCTGGATGATGCGCGCGACGAGAGTAGTGTCTCGATTCGTTGCGTCATGGGGAATGAGGGCGGCTTCGATACCTTTTTCGATCAGCGTCCGCGTGACGCCACGGTCCAGCGTGTAGACGTCTTCGATGATGCCCGTCTCGATGGCCCACTCCCGCCGCAAACGCTTGTCGAACTCGTCCAGCGCCGTACGCTCGCTCAAATCATTTTTCTGGTTCTGCCACACCCGGTAAAGCGAATCCATTTCCCCATCGGTCAAGGCTCGCGGATCATTTGGCAGGTCCGTAATCGGGCGCCACCTGTATGCGTTCGCCATGTTCTGATTATGCAGCATTCTGTCCCAGTCCCGCCTCCGTGATAAAGTGCTTGGAGTGAACCCCCGCACTCTGTACCAGGTCCTGGAAGAGGCCGCGGCGCGCTATGGCGACGCGCCGGCATTGCATCAGCCCCAACCTTCCGGGGCTAACCTCACGTATTCGTGGAACGAGTATCGCCGCGCGGCCGAAGAGATTGCCGCAGGGCTGCGGGCGCTGGGAGTGGAGAAGGGGCAGGTGGTCGTCCTGGATTCGGAGACGCGCCTCGAGTTCTACTTGGCGGACTTGGGAATTCTGGCTTGCGGCGCCATCGCCGCCGCGCTGTACCCCAGCTACCCTGTGCCCGACCTGATTCGCACCATCGAAGCCACCGGCGCCGCGGCCGTCTTCGTCGAGGACCCGCCAACCTTCCGCGCGCTACGCCATGCCCGCGTGAACCGCTGGATTCTGCTCACCGGCCAGGCCGAGGGCGCCTTGGCACTCGACGATCTCCGCGCCTTGGGACGCGAAGCGCTGGCGCGCGACCCGGAACTCGCTCGCCGGCTGCGCTCCGAGACCCAGCCGTCCGATCCGGCCGTGCTGTACCTGACTTCCGGCGCCACCGGCGAACCGAAAATGGCGCTGGTCACGCACCAGGCCATCGTCTCCAACATTGATATGGGACCGGCGGTGTTTCCCATGGGGCCGGAAGATGCGACGGTCGCCTTTCTGCCTTCCGCGCACATCGCGCAGCGCGTGGTCATCGAGTTTCTGCCGATCCGCTGCGGTACGCCGGTCCACTTCTCCGAAAGCCTCTTAAAGCTGCCGCAGGATATCCGCAAGGTGCGGCCCACCATTCTGTTGGCGCCCCCGCGCATGTGGGAGCGCATCTATTTCACCATCTGCACCGAGTTGCGCAAGCGCTCCGCCGCATCCCGCAAGGCGTTTTATGCCGGCCTCGCGCTGGCACTGGCCGCCGCGCGCTACCGCCGCGCGGGAAAGCCGGTGCCGATCCGCATCCGCGCGCCGCTGGCCCTGGCCGACCGTCTGCTGTTTCGCAAAGTGCGATCGCGCTTCGGCGGCCGCCTGCGCATGCCGGCTTCCGGCGCCGCGCCGCTCAGCAAAGACCTGGCCGAGTTTTATGAGGCCGTGGGCATGCCGCTGATTGAAGGTTACGGCCTCACCGAAGGCGGCGTGGCCGCGCTCAATCCGCTCGACGCCCCCAAGCCCGGCAGCATCGGCAAGATGATGCCCGGCGTCGAAATCAGAATCTCGGACGATCATGAGTTGCTGATTAAAGGCCCTTGCCTGTTTTCCGGTTACTGGGGCGACCCCGACACCACCGCCGAAGTGCTGCGCGATGGCTGGCTGCACTCCGGCGACTTGGGCTACATAGATGCCGGCGGTTACATCTACATCACCGGCCGCAAGAAAGAGCTGATCGTATCCTCCACCGGCAAGAAGATCCACCCCAGCCGCGTCGAGAGCCTGTTCAAGATGGAACCGCTCATCAGCCAGGTGCTCTTAATTGGCGACCGCCTGCCGTTCCTCACGGCGCTGTTTACCATCAATACCAGCGTCGCCGAGACGCTGAAGGGCATGGAAGCTCCGGCGGGCCGCTCACCTGCCGAAATCTGCGGCGCGCCGCCGGTGGAAAAGGAAATACGCCGGATCGTCAACCAGGTCAACCGCCAGCTTGCTCCCTTTGAGCAGGTGCGCAGATTCCGCATCTTGCCGCGCGACTTCTCGATCGAGCAGGGCGAGCTTACCGCCACCATGAAAGTGCGCCGCACCCAGGCCATCGAGAACTTCAAAGAAGATATCGACGCGCTGTACGCCGGCCGCGAGTAGCGGCACGTCGTATTAGTGGGTCCGAGTCCTCTAACTATAGTTGGCGATCCAATGCGCTGTTACCGCCAAATGCCGCTCATCACACTCCTGTAACAGCGTTCAGCATTGTTACTTTGGCGGCCGGGCTTTCCACGTATCGTTCAGCACTTACGTGCCAAGAAGGAACTAAGAAACAATTGCATAATTAGAAATACTCGCATATACTTACTCTGCAAAATGGTTCCGCGGCTTCGAAAAGGGAGCCTGTCCTTCCCGTCGAAGCCCGCCGGTTTACCTCACATCACTTGAGGAGGCGTGCTCATGGGCATTCCAATTCTCAGCAGTATTTTTCGTGCGGCAGCGCCATCCGACGTCACCTTGGATCGGCTCGGGCCACTTAAGGAACTGCCCGGCAGATGGGTAGGGAGAGGTTTCAACCTGGTGTCTTTGCCGAACGGGCAGAACGGAAACAAGCCGCTTCCGTTTTTTCTGAAACTCAATGCAACCATGGAGACCCTGAGTTTTGCGAAGATTGGCGGGCCGATACCGAACCGCGGATCGAGTCAAAAAGACATTTTCTTCGTCGGCTTACATTATCTTCAACAGGTGAGTGACGGAGTGACCAGCGAACTGATGCACCTGGAGCCCGGCCTTTGGCTAAATCTGCCCGTCAGCACGTCTCCCGCACAGCCCCGAACCCTGGCTCGATTGGGCACAATCCCTCATGGAGATTCGCTCCTGGCTCAGGGCAACCTGGTAAACAATGGCGACCCCTTTCCCGGACCTCCTAAGATCGACCCTGTCGATTCGACTCCGTTTACGCTGGACGCGACGACGGGGGCACGCGTCAATGACACGAACCCCGCCTATCTGGCGCCTTTTGTAACTCCAGCGTCCCTGCCGCCCGGCATCACCCCGGCTATCATCGCGAATCCCAACCTCATTTTGACCAATGCGATCAGCGCGCAAAAGATCGTGAGCACATTTGTGCTGGCCGTGAGCGCGAATCCCGTGGGCGGCATTAACGGGACGCCAATTGCTCCGCCGGCTACTCCTAATATCGTGGGCGGGATCGAAAACATCCCGTTCGTCGGAACGAACGCGAATGTGAACGCAAATGCTTTCTCGGCGATTTTTTGGATCGAAACGGTTGAGAACAGCGACGGAAGTAAGTTCCTGCAGTTGCAATATACGCAGACGGTCATCCTCGAATTCGTGGGCCTCAAATGGCCGCATATTTCCGTTGCGACGCTGGTTAAGCAGTAGGTCACTCGCGTAACGGGCGCAGCACCTCGAAGGTGACGAATCATGAAGTCTGTGAGATATACAAGCGGGCGCGGCATATCGCGCTTCGCCGCATGTTGTGCCGCGGCTTGTCTGGCACAGGTCCCGAGCCTCTGGTCGCAGCCGGTACTTACGCGTGCTTACGACAATTCCCGCTCCGGAGCGAACACACAGGAGCAGAAACTGACGCCTGGCAACGTGGCTGGCTTGCATAAGCTGCGCGAGATCGCCCTCGATCACGGCGACGATCCGCGAATCGAGGCGCAGCCGCTCTACGTGCCGCAACTTGCCATGACCAATGGCACGCATGATGTGCTGATCGTCAGCACCATGGCCAACAACGTCTATGCGTTCGACGTCAATAGCGGGGCCAAGCTTTGGAAAACCAATCTCGGGAAGCCGATCACGCCGAAGGCGACAGGCAAACTTCCAACCGGCCTGACCGAGACCGATATCGATCTGTTTGGCATCAACTTGAAGTGGGGCATTCTCAGCACGCCGGTAATCGACCCGGACACTAACACCCTGTATGTCGTGAGTTGGTCCAGCTCTAACGGCCAGCGCGCCAACGCCGTGCACAGTCTCAACGCACTGAACCTGAAGACCGGCAAGGCATCACAAACACCCTTGGTAGTCGCGGGCAGCGCCGGGCAGAATGTGGTCTTTAATTCGCCGGATCAAAAGCAGCGGTCCGCGCTGTTGCTGTCGCCCTTGCGGCAGCCCGGCGGGGCGCATGTCAAGAAGACGCTATTCTTCGGCGTGGGCATGACGAGTGAAGATGCGGCCAACGCTCACGGCTGGTTGATGGCTTTTGACATAGACAGCTTTAAGCAGACCGCCGCCTGGTGCACCACGCCGCAAAGCCATGCGGGAGGCATCTGGCACGGCAGCCAGGGAGCGTCCACCGACGACCAGGGCAACGTTTACGTGATGACCAGCAACGGTGGATTTAATGGCACCACAGATTTTGCCGAAAGCTTCGTCCGCGTTCAATACACCGGCACTGCGTTGAATCCGGTGGACTGGTTCACTCCTTTTCTGGACAAGGACCGGCCGGCCAGCGGCCCGAACGGATACCCGTTTACCGATCAGGACCTCGGATCGGCCGGCCCCATCCTTGTCCCTAACTCGAACCTGCTGGTGGGGGCGGGCAAAGACGGCGTACTTTATGTGTTCGACCGCGGCAACCTGGGTAAGAAACTGGTGGATCAGACCAAGCCCGCGCTAGCCGACAATGTGCCGCTGCTCAACGCCATTTTCTTCACTTATTTGCCGGGGCTGGGACCGCCGTTTCAACCGCTGGTGAGCATTAATGCCTTTCCGTTGGATGGCAAGACGCACCACCTGCACGGCTCGCCCGTGGCCTGGGTCAGTAACACCCATGGCACCATGCTGTTCGTTTGGGGGGAGAACGCACCTCTGCGCGCATGGACCATCAACCCGGCGGGACAGACCACGTTCTTAGGCGAAAGCCAGGAGACGGCGTCGGCTTTCTCGGACATGTACAATGCCATGCCGGGCGGTATGATCACGCTTTCCGCCAATGCCGGGCAGAACGGCCTGGTGTGGGGATCGGTACCGGTGAAAAGCAACTGGGCGGGCCGGCAGACCCAGGGGAACGCCAACCAGGAAATTGTGGAGGGCGTGCTGCGGGCCTACGACGCCGTCACCTTTCAGGGCACCGACACTAACGGCAATCCTCAGATGAAGCTCCTTTGGGAGAACACTGCGCCGGGCGACTCGCAGCCAGGTGACACACGCTATACGTACAGCAAGTTCTGTCCCCCGGTGGTTGCGGACGGTAAGGTCTTCCTGCCCACTTACGATGGCCGCGTGATCGTGTTCGGGCTGTAGCTTCAAGCGGGGCATCGACGCCCGGGCCGGGGGTGGGGGGGGCCAAGGGCGCCCTAAGCGTTTGCGAAGCCGAGTAGAATGAAAGCTGCATGCTCGGCGATAAGCGATTTCTCAGAACCATTAAGCTGCGGAACATACTCTCGTTTGGCCCGGACACCCCGGAACTTGAGTTGCAATCTCTGAATGTGCTCATCGGCCCGAATGGCGCGGGGAAATCGAACCTCATCGAAGCCATCGGTCTTCTGCAATCGGCGCCCGGGGATTTACTTGATTCCATTCGAACCGGCGGCGGCATTTTAGAGTGGCTTTGGAAGGGTGCGGATGGGGCGCCGGTTGCCGAAATGGAGGCGACTGTCTACTATCCTCAGGGCATCATGCCTCTTCGTCACCGTCTGAGATTCACGATGGTAGGCCAGCGCGCTGAATTAGTGGATGAGGCGATCGAGAACGAGCGCCCAAGCCGGCTCGGCGAGTTCGATGCATTCTTTTACTACCGCTATCAGGGTGGACGTCCAGTCTTGAACGTGCAGACGAACGAGCCACCAGCCGGACGTAGGCACCGAGAGCTTCATCGCGAGGATTTGGCGCTTGACCAGTCGGTTCTCTCCCAGCGCAAGGACCCGGATCAGTATCCAGAGGTGACTTACCTTGGGAGCGAATACGCTAAGATCAAGCTCTTTCGCGAATGGAACCTCGGTCGCAATACCCAGCCTCGGAGACCGCAACCCACCGACCTTCCCGCGGAATTCCTCCGCGAAGACGCCGCGAATATCGCGCTAGTGCTCAACAATCTGGAACACCGTTCCAACCTTCGGTCCAGACTGGTGGAGCAGTTAAGGGAGGCTGACGAATCTATTGTGGACTTTTCGGCCAAGGTCTATGGAGGAACGATCCAGTTGTTTCTCCACTATTCCGGTTTGAAAGCCCCTGTTCCCGCTACGCGACTCTCCGATGGCACGATTCGATACCTGTGTCTGCTCGCCGTGCTCTGTCATCCGGAGCCGCCGCCACTGGTGTGTCTGGAAGAACCCGAATTGGGACTGCATCCGGATCTTTTGGCCCCGCTGGCGGAACTGTTGATCGATGCATCTCACAGAATGCAGTTGATCGTCACGACTCACTCCGACACGCTTGTGGACGGCTTGACTAAAGTGCCGGAAGCCGTTGTTATTTGTGAGAAACAGAATGGTTCCACGAAAATGAGCCGGCGAACGAGCGAGGAACTCGCCGTATGGTTGAAGGATTACGGCATGGGACAGCTTTGGAGGCGCGGTGAAATCGGAGGGAATCGCTGGTGAGCGTGAAGATCTACGTGGAAGGCGGCGGCGACCACAATGAGAATCTAAAGACTCAGTGTCGTCGGGGCTTCAGGAAGTTCTTCGAAAACGCTGGACTGAAGGGCCGTATGCCGAGTGTTGTCGCCTGCGGCGGAAGACGCCAGGCCTACGATACTTTTCGCACTGCTCACGAAAGCGCCGACAGCGATTACCTCCCAATCCTGCTGGTGGACAGCGAGGCGCCGGTCACCCAGGCGGATCCGTGGGAGTATGTGCGGCTCCGCCCCGGCGACGAGTGGGAGCGCCCTAGCGGCGCCTCGCAGGACCAGATCCACCTCATGGTTCAGGCTATGGAAGCATGGTTCCACGCCGATAAGCAGGCGCTCGCGGAATACTACGGCCAAGGGTTTCGCGTTGCGGCGCTGAGGCCGCGGCCGGACATTGATAACATTCCGAAAGACGATCTGTATGATGGCATGAAGTTGGCCACAAAGGACTGCCAGAAGGGCGAGTACTCGAAGGGCCAGCATTCCTTCCATATCCTCGCCATAATCGACCCGGCAAAGATCAGAGCCGCATCGCCGCAGCACGCAGGAAGGCTCTTGGACGTACTCGATCGGGAATGTACCCGGTAACTAACGCGCCGCAACCGGTTACTCGGCGCTCCCCTCTTTCATCAAATCCCGCCTTAACCGCGCGGTCTTCTCGATCGCCGACTCCTTCCGGAAACGCCGGATCTCCTCGTGATTGCCGTTGAGCAAAACTTCGGGGGCTTTCCAGCCGCGGAAATCGGCCGGGCGCGTCCAGTGAGGGCAATCTAAGAGGCCTTCGCCGTGGCCGGTTTCCTGGAAGCTCTCGAATGCGGCCGAGGTTTCATTGCCCAGCACGCCGGGCAGCAGGCGCGCCGTCGCATCGATCACCACTGCCGCGGCCAGCTCGCCGCCGCTCAGCACGTAATTGCCGATCGAGAGTTCTTCGTCCGCCAGGTACGTGGCCACGCGCTCGTCCACGCCTTCGTAGCGGCCGCAGATCAGCAGCAACTCGGCTTCCTTGCTTAAGCGGTTGGCCGCAGCCTGATCGAACAGGCCGCCTTGCGCGGAGAGCAGAATCACTTTCTGCCCGGCCGTGCGTTCGGGCCAGATGGATTCCACCGCCAGGAAAATCGGCTCCGGTTTGAGCACCATGCCTTCGCCGCCGCCGAACGGCCGGTCGTCCACCGTCTTATGGCGGTCGAATGCCCAATCGCGCAGGTTGTGGATGCGGATCTCGAGCAGGTCCGCGTCCCGCGCCCGCTTCACCACGCCATGCGCGAACGGCCCCGCGAAGAACTCGGGGAAAATCGTCAGCACATGGAAGATCACGATTGGTTCAACTCTCGCAGGCCTTCGGGTAATTCCACCACGATGCGCCGGGCCTGGACGTCGATCTCGACGCAAATCGAACGCGCAAATGGGATCAGCAGTCCGCCTTCCACCACCAGCAGCCCGCTGCCGCCGCCATCCTGCCACGCCTCGACGCGGCCCACGCGCTCCCCGGATTTCCGGTCCACCACTTCGCAGCCCACCAGGTCGGATTGGAAAAACTCGCCAGGCGCGAGTTCCGTCCGCTCGGCGAGGGGAATCCGCACCTCCATGCCCACCAGCAACTCGGCATCGGAAATCGAATCGACTCCCTGGAATTTGAAGATCGGCGTGCCGTTGTGAAACCAGGTGTGCTCCACCTGCCGGGGCAACGGCGCACCGCTGCCGCACAAGTACACCTGACCCAATGCCTGGTAGCGCTCCGGCCGGTCGCTCAGCGCCAGCGCGGTGATTTCACCGCGATTGCCGCGCGTTTTCCCCAGCCTGGCCACTGTAACCCAGGCGTCTTCCGGTGAACTCACTCCAGAATTTCCAGCGTGAAGCGCCGGTTCAGCTTCATCCCCGCCGCGCCCAAAATGGTGCGGATCGACCGCGCCGTGCGGCCTTGTTTGCCGATCACCTTACCCAGATCGCTGGCGGCCACCTTCAGCTCCAGCACGGTCACCTGCTCGCCCAGCACCTCACGGACGGAAACCTCTTCCGGGATGTCAACCAAAGCCTTCGCGATGTCCTCTATCAACTGTTTCATGCATCCCGCTCCTAACCACATGGTAACCGAACGAGGGCGGGCGCGATGCGGCATTTATCCCAGTCGAACGTCGCGCCGTCCTGGGACATACAAAACTCGCCGGACATCTGTCCCAGAAGCCGTGAAGAACCCATTTAGAGCCCCGGATAAACACAGAGGAACACTGATAAGACCCTTTGTTTTCTTATCCGTGTTTATCTGTGTTCATCCGGGGCCATGAATCTCTGGCAACTTCTTAGGCCACGGGCTGGGCGGCCGGCGCCGGGTGCTTTTCGAGCAACTGCTTCACCCTGTCCGACAACTGCGCTCCGTGCTGCGTCCAGTGTTCGATGCGGTCGTGCTGGAGCGTAACCTGCGCCGGCGACGACACCGGGTTATAGTGACCCACCACCTCCAGGTTGCGGCCCTTCGCGGCGCGCTCCTTCTCAATCACCACGACGCGGTAAAACGGCTTCTTTTTGGCGCCAAACCGCGCCAGACGAATCATCAGCATTGATACTCCATGATTATTCTCAAAAGCTCTTACATGCCGGGCATGTTGCCAAACGGGAATCCGGCGGGCATCTTCATCTTGCCGAGTTTCCGCCCCATAAAACCGCCCGAAAGACCCTTCATCATCTTGCGCGCCTGCGCATACTGCTTCAATAACTGGTTGACTTCCTGCACGCTGGTGCCGCTGCCCCGCGCAATGCGCCGGCGCCGGCTGCCATTGATGATCATGTGGTTGTCGCGCTCGCGCGGCGTCATCGAATCGATAATCGCCACCACGCGCTCGATTTCCTTTTCGTCGATCTTGACGTCCTTCAGATCCTTCAGCATGCCCACCTTGGGCATCATGTCGAGCAGCGAACCGAGCGGGCCCAGCTTGCGAATCTGCCGCAACTGGTCGCGAAAATCCTCCAGCGTGAACTCGTTCTCGATCAGCTTGCGCTGCATCTCCACGGCTTGCTTTTGATCGATGGCCTCGCCGGCCTTTTCGATGAAGGAGAGGATGTCGCCCATGCCCAGGATGCGGTTGGCCGCGCGGTCCGGGTGGAACGGTTCGAGCGCGTCGAATTTCTCTCCCACGCCGACGAACTTCAGTGGCTGGCCGGTGACATGGCGGATCGATAGGGCACCGCCGCCGCGCGCGTCGCCATCCATCTTGGTGAGGATCACGCCGGTAATGCCCAGCCGCTTGTGGAATTCATCGGCCGATTTCACCGCGTCCTGCCCGGTCATGGCGTCGGCCACAAACAGAATTTCGACCGGGTTCAGCTGCTGCTTGAGTTCGCTCAGCTCGCCCATGAGCTGATCGTCGATGTGCAGCCGGCCGGCGGTATCCACCAGCAGCACGTCGCGTCCGCTGTTGGCGCTTTCGCGCCGCGCCGCGCGCGCCAGCTCCATCGGCTGCTTTTCTTCCGCCGCACCCTCGTAAATCGGCTGGCCCGTCTCGCGCGCAATCACCTTGAGCTGCTCGCGCGCCGCCGGGCGATACACGTCCACCGAGACCATCATCGGCCGATGCCCGTTGCGCGAAAGCCACCGCGCCAGCTTGCCCGTGGTGGTGGTTTTTCCCGAACCCTGCAAGCCCACGATCAGGAACACGCTGGGCGGCTCGTTGGCGAACCGCAGCTTCGATTCGTGGCTGCCCAGAATCTTGATCAGCTCTTCGTGAACGATCTTGACCACTTGCTGCGAGGGCGAAAGCGCCGCCAGCACTTCCTCGCCCATAGCCTTCTGCTTGATATTTTCGAGGAGCTGTTTGACGACCCGGAAATTGACGTCGGCCTCGAGCAGCGCCATGCGGATTTCCCGCAGCGCCGATTCCATGTTTTCGGCCGACAGTTTGCCTTCGCCGCGGAGATTTTTGAAAACCCGCTGCAGCTTTTCCGAGAGATTGTCGAACATGAGCGATGCCAGGAACTTGGAAACCGGCGCCCGGCCGGAGATACCGGCGCAGCCCCGAGTTTTCTATATTATAGCGTTATTCCTTGGGCGCTATGCGGACGCTCGATGCCGCCATTTTGCCGGCCCGGTCCATGCCCAGCTCGTAGAGCACGCGCGTGCCGGGCCGCAGGTCGGTCGCGAGGCCCTCCGCCAGCCGCGAGACGTGAAAGAAGATGTCCCGTCCGCCATCGTCCGGGCGCAGGAAGCCGAAACCCTTCGCGTCGAAATAGGTGACCACAGACCCGGCCTGTTCGCCGGTGGGAGCTTCGCCCGATTCGGCGCTTTCGCCAGGCGCCGCGGCCTGCCTCGTTGTCTTGTCGCCAACCCCCTGCTTGATCAGGGCCAGGTCGGCTTCGGTCCAGTCCGTGGCGGGCTGGGCTTCGGCGGGCATTGTGAGGTTCGGATTTCGCTTCCGCGCCTCTTCAAATAACCGTTTCTGACGTGCGTTCAAACCAAGTTTCCTCGATGCGCCACGCGGCTACACTGCCGCGGCCGGCGCGACCTTTCGCTTCCGAGAGCCCCGCTTTTCGGCCGGAGGCTGCCGGTCGCTCTTCTCTAAACTGCCCATCACCATCGTGGTGACGAATTTCTTTTCGCCGTGATCGTCGAACTTGATGACGATCCGCTCTTCACTGCTGAACATCACCGTGCCCAATCCGAACTTCGGATGCTTGACTTGGGCGCCTTGAGAATACATGTTGGAAGCCATAGATTTCTTACGCTTTAGTCCTCGGCTGAACAACGGAGGATATGGGATGACCGGTCGTGGGATTGTGCGGGAGAAAAAAACAGCACGTGTTCGCTTTCATGGTATCAAACCGAACGCCTGCTTGTCGAGCGGGCAAATCCGGCAGTCGCGGCGCACGCTTCTCGGTGCCACACGGGCACTTCTGCCGGCGCCCGCCGCTGCGGTGCGAGAAATGTCGAGACGAATCTCGACGCGGCATTCAAGCGTGCTTAGGATTGCGTGCGCCACGGCGGCACCGTCCGCGGAGATAACGCTTACGAGGCCGCTCTCTGGTCATACTAGTACTAGGTACGTACTCGGATTGATACTTAAAGGTCCTTTCTGCGAATCTATTAAGGAGAGTCCTTTGGCTTAGGACATCTCTGGTCGAGCTTGGCAGCGACTTAGCGCCCGGCCGGCGGGAGGGCGCCTTCATTTCCAATGCTGATCAAGTGCAGCGAAGCCGGCCAAGTCCTCTGGATGAGTCCCACGGCGCGCGCCGCGCTTGGCGAAGCGCGGAATCTCGCGGACACCGTGGTTTCGGCCTCGGGAAAGCCCTTGGGTCAGTCCTCCGGGCATTCCCGCGGCATTTGTCTTTCTGTTATCTCCGGTGCCGCGGATGGCTTGCTGCTTAGCGCGCATTTACTCGCCAAAGAGGAGGACTCACTCGAAGAGTCCGGCCCGCGAGGTCTCGAAGGCGACGATCTGCGCCGCTTCTCTCGTCTGGAACAGACCGCTCGCAGGCTGGTGGCGCACGCCCGGCGGCGGCAAACCGGTGGCGCCCGCGCCGTCATCGAACTGATCGAGGAAGAGCGGGCCCGTCTGGGGCGCGAGTTGCACACCGGAGTAGGGCAATTGCTGGTCAGCATCCTGCGCCAGGCGGAAACTGCGGAGGCGCAGTTGCCGGCCGGCGAATCCGCGGTGAGCCAGACGCTCGGCCGCATCTCCTCCGCCGCCTCCGAAGCCCTGACGCTGGTACGCGCCGTGAGCGCGCGGTTTCATCCCCCCGAATGGCAGCGGCTCACGCTGGAAGCCGCGCTGGAGCAACTGTGGCGGATCAGCGGCATCCCGCAACGGTACCACGCCGAACTCTCGCTCGCCGCCCTGCCCGCCGAGACCGATCCGGTAATCAAGGCGCTGTTCTATCGGGCGGCGCAGGAGGCTCTTTCTAATATCGACCGGCATGCCCACGCTTCCCGGGTCCGCCTGACGCTGGCCGCCGGCGCCGAATGGATCGAACTCACTGTGTGGGACAACGGCCCCGGGATCGACACCGCCGCGCTGGCCGCCGCTCCCGCCGTGATCGGGGCCGGACTTGGACTGCGGTCCATCCGGGAACAAGCCGCGGCGGTCGGTGGGAAAATGATTTTCGAAAGTGGGCCCCTCGGCACCAGGCTGGTGGTTTCCGCGCCTTTTGCCGTTCCGGATTAGGCTCTCGCGCGAGGAAGAACGATGAACCAATTGCGCCCCGCGACTGTCGTTTTGGCCGACGATCATGCCATCGTTCGCGAGGGATTCGCCGCGCTCTGCGCCGCGCAGGGCATGCGAGTTCTGGGGCAATGCGCCGATGGCCCCGCGGCGCTCGAGATGGTCCAGACGTTGCAGCCCGATTTCGCCATCCTCGACCTGCATATGCCGGGAATGGATGGGACCGAAGTGGTGCGCCAGTTGCGCACCAGAGGTTGCCCCGCCAAGCTCATCATCCTCTCCATCAGCCGCGAAGAGAACACCGTCCGCAGGGCCCTGCGCGCCGGCGCGGACGCTTACCTGCTAAAGGATGGTCCGGCTCGCCACCTGCAGGATGCCGTCACCTTCGTCTGCGAGGGCGGCGTCTACGTTTCTCCCCTGCTGCGCGGCGCCGGACTCTTCACCGAACCCCAAGAGAGGCCGACCGGCAATCCGCTGGCTTCGCTCAGCCCCCGCGAGCTCGAGGTCTTCCATCAGCTCGTGAATGGCTTGCGCGCCAAGGATATCGCCAGATTGCTCGACATCAGCCCCAAGACTGTGGATACTTACCGCGCCAGTCTGTTTCGCAAGCTCAACGTCCACGACCTGGTGGGCCTGGTCAAGTTTGCGATCGACCGCGGACTCACGACCACATAGCGGCGGTTCGCAGGCTAATGCACTCGCCCGGCGCATTCTCGTGCGCAAGCTGATACTCCTCAAGTGAGTGAATCAGCCCTTCAACCGCAAAGCGGCGGCGATACAGGCGATCGAGTGCCCGCCGCCGGATAAGATTTACCGGCAGGAGGCGGCTGCGTTCGGGTGACGATGGGGGAGGGAGGATGATCGCATTCGTCATGGGTCTGCTAATTTCTTAGTATTATTCGGCACTATACTTGGCTACAAACCCCAGAATAATCCGATTAACCAACGGAAATCAACCCAAATATCGGTAAATGAGACAAAAATATCTCCATATGCCTTTGCCTCAGTGGAGAGAGCGTTATCGTTCCCTGTACCTTTCGCTGCTTGCTGCCACGCCTATTCGAAGTGGTTCACCGGATGGCTTCACTCGAAGGCGCCAACCACACTTTTGTGGGCCTCTGCTCCAAGGCTGCCGCGCCCCAAGAGCACTCCCTGGCTCACCCACCCGCGAGATTTCACCCAACCGTCACGGTCTTTTCACCCAGTCAGGTCGCGGGCGGAATTTCCAACATTGTGACGGAATATACAGCAGACAGATAACAAAAGACTTTGGGGTCGCCAATTCGTGAAGGCTGTTTGGATGGGTAGGTGCTTTGCAACTGTCGCTCGGCAGTTCTGCGCGTATTCGTCTGGCGGGTCGCTTCCCGCTCGGTCGGCTGCGCAGCCTTTAGCGCGCTCGAGCGGAGGGAATAGATGCGCACATCGTTTTTGGTTTTTGGAGTGTTGGTGCTGGTGGCCGGATCGGTCGCCTCGGTCGGTGGGTCCAGGGTACCGTTTTCGCCCCACGAGAAGGCTTTTTACGCGCCTCAGGCCCTGGTTGACTTCGTCAACCCCGGCTTGAGCGTCGCCATCAAATCGGCCAGCATCACCGGCGCCGGCGTCATCAGTGTTACGTACACGCTCAGCGATCCCAATGGGCTGCCTCTGGATGCGTCCGGAGCAACCACGCCTGGCGCCATCTCGCTGGCGTACGTCGCCGCTTATATCCCCAAGGGGCAGGAACAGTATGTAGCGTATACGACTGCGTCGGCGACCGGCACCAAGCTGGGTACAATCGTTCGCCCGAATTTCGAAACGTCGGGCGGCACCACGACGCTGGTAGCCCCCGGCCAGTACCAATACACCTTCAAGGCCACGGCGCCCTCGGGATTCGACCCCACCGTGACGACTACGGTCGCGGTCAACGCCATCCGCAATCTTACAGCGTTCGACCTGGGCGAGAACTACGCTGGGACCACCTTCAATTTCGTACCCAATGGCACGGCGGTTACGGTCACCCGCGATGTCATCAGCACAGCGAGTTGCAACACCTGCCACTACGATCTGGCATTCCACGGTGGCAACGCTCACAGCATGGCCATGTGCGTCATGTGCCACCAGCCGCAAAACCTCGATCCCACCACAGGCAACTCACTCGACTTGAAGGTCATGGCGCATCAAATCCACATGGGGTCCCAGTTGCCCAGCGTGGTTGGTACGTCGACAACGCCCGGCGTCCCCTACGAGATTGCCGGTTACATGAATTCCATCAGTAACTTCTCCGCGGTGATCGATCCCGCCGATCCGCGCCGTTGCGAGGTTTGCCACAGCCAGACCACCGGGGCCGCGCAAGCCAAGGCGTTTATGACCAATCCCACGCGGGCTGCCTGCGGCGCCTGCCACGACGACATCAATTTCGCCACCGGCTTTTCCACCGGCTCGGAACCAAACCACCCCGCCGGACCTTTGGCAGATGACACCCAGTGCGCCAACTGCCATATCCCGCAGGGTGAGACGCCCTTCGATGCCTCCATCCTCGGCGCGCACGTGGTGCCCACCGACACTGCGGCTTTGTACCCACAGAACCCGAATACGCTGCTCGCCGGCTTCAACCTGGCCATTACCAGCGTGACCAATACCTCCGCTGGAAAGGCGCCCACCGTTAACTTCACGCTGACGGACGACAAGGGCAACAACCTGCCTTTATCGCAGGCGTCTACCCTGTCATTCACCATGTCCGGTCCGACTACCGATTACGGCAATACCAATTTCGGAGCTAACGCGACCACTCCGGGGTATGTGACGGAGAGCGCTACGGCCGCGACCTGCGCTGCCGGCGGAATTTGCTCGTACACTTTCACGCATGTCATTCCCACGGGTTCCACCGGAACCTACGTTATGGGCGGTGAAGCGCGCGAGTCGGTGACAGTGGATGCCGGCGATACGAACCAGCAGAGCGTGACGCTGGGCGTCAATAATCCGGTGGTGTTTTTCTCGGTGGATGGCTCCGCGGTAGCGCCGCGGCGCACGGTGGTTCTCGAAAGCAACTGCAATGCCTGCCACGTCGCGCTTTCGCTGCACGGCGGCCTGCGCAGCAACGTCGAATACTGCGTGCTGTGCCATAATCCGGCGAACTCGGATTTCACCACGCGCCCCAGCTCCACGGTTGCGGCCTACAAGGCCCAACCCAATCAGGGCATCAACTTCAATTTGTTGGTTCACCGTCTTCACGACGGTGTGAACGCGGCGACCAACCCAGGCGGGCCGCCCAAGTATC
>DASWZP010000018.1:0-6240 GCA_036404395.1 Bryobacteraceae bacterium
GGTCCCAGGTACTCGGAAGGCACATCGTCTTCCGGGACTTGTCTCGTGTGAACCTCAGCCACGTCCGCGTCGGGTGCATTCTCCACGCCTTCGACCGCTTCGGCCTCGAAGGACTGCCCCTCCTCGATCAGTTCTTCGACGCTCTCTCCGCCTGCCTCCGCGACGTCCGCCAGTCCCTGGGTGTCCCCGGACTGGCCGGCTGAATCCGTACCACCGCCCTTCTGCCCGGTCAAAACAGTACTGTATGTTTCGATCCCTTCATCGTCTTGCTTGCTCATGCCGTTCTTATTTGCACGTGACTTGCCAGTGCCCGCACTCTAGAAAGAACTGTTAAACGGCCCCTCGCGTGCACGCCTACGCGAACATATGAAACACAATCTCTCGAAAGAAACGCACCTCACCGGGCAGGATACTGAAATCCAAAAGTACGGAACAGTGACAAACCGGCCTATCTCGCTCGATCACAAGGTTCGCTTGGCCAGCGTAGACAGCCTCAACCAGATTCTCGCCGACACCATGACCTTGCGCGACCTATATAAAAAACACCATTGGCAGGTCTCGGGTCCCACGTTTTACCAACTCCATCTTCTCTTCGACAAACACTACGGCGAGCAGGCTGAGCTGGTCGACACATTGGCCGAGCGCGTTCAGACGCTCGGCGGAGTTGCGATCGCCATGGGCGCCGATGTTGCCGAAACCACCCGCATTGCCCGCCCGCCTCGCGGCCGTGAAGACGTTACCATGCAGGTGTTCCGTCTGCTGCAGGCACACGAACTCGTCATCGAGGCGGCCCACGAGGCGGCCAAGGCCGCAGCGGCCAGCGGCGACGATGGAACCAATGACCTGCTGGTTAGCGACGTGATTCGCAGGAACGAGTTGCAGGTCTGGTTTGTGTCCGAACACATCGTGGGTGCAGGTATTGCCGACAAAGATGAAGAAACTGCCCATTCGGTAGCCAGCGCCCACGCTTCGCACGCTTAAGACGACCTTGTACCTTCGGCGCGGATTGCCCTGATGCCGCTCGAAAATGGCAACGCAGCGATCAAGGTGCCGGATAACATTACCGGCAACCTTATCCTCATCTCTATGGGGCATTTCCGATTCCTGTACTATGGGTATATTTGAGGGAGTGTCGGAAATGGGAAGCCTCATCGAGCGGCCTGCGGCCCGCGTGTCTATCCTGGCTCTTACGCTGGTGGCAGCGGGGTTGGCCGGCCTGCTTCTGGCGCAGCGAACGCCCGAGCAACCGGCGAACGCGGCCGGCGCCAAGGCAGTTGGGCTGACCATCGACTATCCCAACCAAGGTTCCCTCTTCCCTCCCGATATTGCAGCTCCCACGTTTTTGTGGCGCGACGCCACTCCCAACCTTACGGGATGGCAAATCGAGGTCGCCTTCGCGGATGGCCTCCCCATCCGTGTGCAATCGAAGGGCGAGCTGATGCGGGTGGGCGAGATCGACGAACGCGCCATCGCTCCCACCAACAAGCTGCCGGAGTTGACGCCGCAGCAGGCGGTCTCGCACACCTGGACGCCCGACGCCGCAACCTGGGCCGCCATCAAGCTTCGCTCGGTGGAGCACGCCGCCACGGTCGCCATCTCCGGCATCGCCGGCGGCCGGCCCGTGTCGCGCGGCGAAGTCGCCATCCGGACTTCGATCGACCCGGTGGGGGCGCCGATTTTCTATCGCGATGTGCCGCTGGCGCCCTCGGAAACCGAAAAGGGAATCATCAAGCCGCTGGCGCCCGGCGCCATTCCGCTGATCGCCTGGCGCCTGCGCAACATTGCCGAACCACGCAGCCGCCTGCTGCTGACCGGCATGCACACCTGCGCCAACTGCCATTCCTTTTCCGGCGACGGCAAGACCCTGGGCATGGACCTGGATGGGCCGCAGAACGACAAGGGCCTGTACGCGCTGGTCGCGGTCCAGCCGCAGATGTCGATTCGCACCGAGGACATGATTTCCTGGAACCGTTCCGCCGACCGGCAGTACGGCCAGAGCCGCGTGGGCTTCATGTCGCAGGTCTCGCCGGATGGAAAGTACGTCGTCACCACCATCAGCGGAACCGTCCGCCCCACCCAAAGCAACTTTTACGTAGTCAATTTCAAGGACTACCGTTTCCTGCAAGTCTTCTATCCCACCGCCGGAATCCTGGCCTGGTATGACCGCTCGAGCGGCCGCGAGCAGCCGCTGGCAGGCGCCGACGATCCGCGCTACGTGCAGACCGATGGCGTCTGGAGCCCCGACGGCAAATACCTGGTGTTCGCGCGCGCGGAAGCTCGCAGTCCCGACCCGGCCGATGGAAAGCTCGCCGAATACGCCAACGATCCGGCGGAGATTCAGATTCAGTACGATCTCTACCGCATTCCCTTCAACGGCGGGCTGGGCGGCCAGCCGGAGCGGATCGAAGGCGCCTCCGCCAATGGCATGAGCAATACGTTCCCCAAGGTCTCGCCAGATGGCCGCTGGATCGTTTTCGTGAAGTGCAGGAACGGGCAGTTGATGCGGCCCGACAGCCAGTTGTACATCGTGCCCGCGCAGGGCGGCGAGGCGCGGCGCTTGGCCTGCAACACGCCGCTGATGAATTCGTGGCACAGCTTTTCCCCCAACGGCCACTGGCTGGTGTTTTCCTCCAAGAGCCGGTCGCATTACACGCAGATGTTCCTCACCCATCTCGACCAGGAGGGCAACTCCAGCCCGGCCATCCTGATCGAGCATTCGACGGCCGCCAACCGCGCCGTGAACATCCCCGAGTTCGTCAACATCCGCCCGGATGGCATCGAGAAGATCGACGTGCCCGCCACCGATTTTTACAAGCAGTTCGACGTGGCCTTCGCGCTGTCCGACAAGCGCCAGTACCAGGCCGCCATCCCGGAATGGAAAAAGGCACTGGAGATGGATCCCAACGATGCCAAGGCCCACATCAACCTGGGAACCGCGCTAGCGGAAACCGGACAGCCCGATGCCGCCATCGTGCACCTTCAGAAAGCCATCGACCTCAATCCGGTGAACGCCAACGCCTACAGCGCCATGGCGTCGCTGCTGGTCCGCACGGGAAAGCCCGGCGACGCGGTTGCCTATTACGAGAAGTCTCTCCAGTTGAAGCCGGACGATGCCAAGCTCCACAACAGCATCGGGCTGGTGCTGGCCATGACCGGGCACCCCGGCGACGCCATCGCCCATTACCGCAAAGCGCTCCGGAGCGACCCCGCCTACGCGGATTCATACGCTCACCTCGGCGCGGCGCTGGCGCTCGGGCAGGCCGATGAGGCCATTCCGCTGCTCGAAAAGGCCTTGGATCTCAACCCCAAGGATGAGGCGTCGGAAAGCAACCTGGGCGCCGCGCTCACCCAGAAGGGCCGCCTCGAGGAGGCCATCGCACACTGCCAGAAGGCGCTGGGCCTCAACGCCAATGACGCGCAGGCGCACACCAACCTGGCCATCGCGCTGTCCAACGCCGGCAAACCCGAGGACGCCCTCCCGCACTTTGAGAAGGCCGTCCAACTGGTCCCCGACGACGCGAGTTTCCAGAGCAACCTCGGCGCCGCGCTGGCCGGGCGCGGCCGCATCGTCGAAGCCATCCCGCATTTCCGGACCGCTCTCGATGCGCATCCCGAGGATGTGCAGGCGATGGTCAACCTAGCCATCGCGCTGGCCTCGACCGGGAAGGCGGACGAAGCCATTCCGCACCTGGAAAAAGCCGCGCAGCTTGCGCCCGGCGATCCCGGCATCCAGACCAATCTCGGCGCCGCGCTGGTTGACCGGGGCCGCATGGAAGCCGCCATCCCGCACCTGGAACAGGCCGTCGAGGCCGCTCCGCAGAGCGCCGACGCCCACTATCATCTGGGCGCCGCATATGCCGGCCAGAACCGGATCGCCAATGCCATGGGAGAGTGGCGCAGCGCGCTTGCAATTGATGCGAACTACGTGACGGCTTTGTTTCGTATGGCGCAGGTTTTGGCTTCGAATCCCAACCCCAGCCTGCGCAACGGCGGCGAAGCCGTCGAACTGGCCGAGCGGGCAGTCAAACTAACCGGTGGCCGGCAGCCGGCGATCCTGGATACGCTGGCCGCCGCTTACGCCGAAGCCGGCCGCTTCACCGAAGCCACCGCGACCGCCCGGCGCGCGCTCGCGCTCGCCAACCAACAGAAGGACGCGCAACTAGCCACTGGCCTGAGCGCCAGAATTGCCCTGTACCAGGCCGGGACCCCTTTCCGCACCCAGTAGCCGCGCCCGGTAGGATAGACCATCGGTTTCTGTGGTCTGTCGTGCCCGTCGAGGGTCGAAAAGCCACCTCGAAGTTCGGGGAGCACCGGCAAATCACCGGCGGCAAAGCAAGACCACCGGCGCGACCGGAGTTTTTCCGGAATTTCGCGGCCGGCGGCCCATCCCGACCGACGACAAAAACCGATCGTCCGTCCTACCTCTGCGGCCTATTGCTCCGCGCGGGCGTGGTGGTGAGCCGCGGCTTTCGGATGCACCAATTCCTGAAACTGCTCGGAAGGCAGAGTCAGTGAGAGATTCACCGTGGCGCCGTTCGCGTTCACCGTCAGCGCCTTGGCCAGCGCCTGCACTTGCGGCTCATCGCCGGCCTTCAACTGCGCCATGTTGACCAGGAACTGGATCAGGCCGGCGATGGCAGTGGCATTCTGCGCGGTATCGGCCTGCGCCTGCGCGGTCACCACCACGTTGGCTCCGAACTTGATGCCGGCGCTCGCGGACTGCACCGTTCCAAGCGCACTATCGGCGCCGTTGCCGAGGCCGGGAATCGCAACCGTGGCTGCCGACGGTTTCAAACTGGAAGGCGGCACGGTCGTGAGCGCCCACGCATCGTTCGCCGCGCTCAATTGGCCGATTTCGGTCAGCAGGGAAGCCGGCAGTACGGATGGCGCCGGTACGCGATCGATAGCGGCTTTCAAGTTCGTCAGATCGCCGGCCGCTGCAATCGAGCCGCTCAGGAACGCCAGTCCCGCTTCCTTTTGCGTGTTCTCGTAGATGGTGACGCCGTGATAGGTTTCCGTGACCACCTTTTGCTGCGCGATGACGGCGGTGATGGTAGGCACATTAAAGTTGCCGAGGACCAGCGCCAGGCCGGAGTGTTGCGCCGCGCCGTTGCCGGCCACCAGCAGCTCGTTGACGTCCTTGCTCGGGTCAAAGCCGGTGAGCGCGGCAATCTGCGCGAGCTGTTGTGTCTCGACCTGCGCCAGCAGGTACTGGCCGAAGGGCGACGTCTTAGCCTGCTCCACGTTGATGTCGGCCATCACCTTGACGTCCGGCATCACCAGGTTCAAGAGTTGTGGATCGGCGGCGGACAGCACGCCGGAGAAAAGGGCCGCCAGGGCCGCGGTGGAAGTGAATAGAGCCTTCATAACAGTGTGGACGCGGTGGCCGTCCGATTATTAACCGGAGGTGCGGCGCAGGGAAAGCGCGGCAACGGAGCCGGGCACAGAGGGCCCCCCGTCAGGGAGCGGTCGCGTGGGAACGCTGAATCACGGTAATCGCACGAAGATCATGCATGCGGGGCAATTGCGTCATCGAAATCAGGAACCGGCACCTGCTCCACGACCTCGATGCCGAAGCCTTCCAGCGCGACAATCTTGCGCGGGTGATTGGTCAGCAGGCGGATGGTGTGCAATCCGAGATCGGAGAGAATCTGCGCGCCGATGCCGTGCTCGTGCTGAAGCTGCCGCTGGCCGGCTTCGCCCTGGTAGTGCATGAAGTCGCGGGAATGCGACAACATGCGCGCCGGGCCGTTCGGGGAATCCTCGGTGCGGAAGCCCGGCCCGGTTTCGTGCAGATAGACCAGCACGCCGTGGCCTTCGCGGGCGATGGCTTGGAGCGAGCAGCGCACCAGGCGGCCGCAATCGCAGGCGGTGGAACCAAACACGTCGCCATAGACGCAGCGGGCATGCATGCGCACCAGCACGCCTTCCCTTCCGATGACTTCGCCGCGAACCAGCGCCAGATGGTATTCGGGACTGAGATCGCTGGTATAGGCGACCGTGCGAAACACGCCGAATTCGGTTTCGAGGGAGCCCTCCGCCACCCGCCGCAGGAATCGTTCGGTGCGCATGCGATGGCGAATCAGTTCGGCCACCGAGATCATCTTGAGCCCGTGGACAACGCAGAATTCCTTGAGCTGCGGGACGCGCGCCATGGTGCCGTCCGGGTTCATGATTTCGCAGATCACCCCGGCCGGCGAGAGGCCGGCCATGCGCGCCAGATCCACGGAAGCTTCGGTC
>DASWZP010000019.1:0-45229 GCA_036404395.1 Bryobacteraceae bacterium
CCACAGGTGTCCGTAAAGAAGAGGGCCGTCTCTGGCTTCTGAATAGTAACCGGCGCGGATCAGGACCGACAGCGCCAGTAGCAGAATGATCACCAGTTTCTGATGGGCTGCCAGCCACTGCGCGATCTCTTCGAGCCACGGACGGGCAACCGCGATCGGCCGAGGCGCTTCGGCGTCGCGCCTGCGGGCTCTTCTGCGAGGTCGCATAGCGGGGAATTCACTCGATCATAGCAGTTGGCGGAGAATTCTTGGCTTGTTCGATATGTCCTGCCTGTAATCGACCTATACTATGTGGACGTGAGAGCCACTGTGTGCATCCTTCTCCTAGCCGGCCTTCCCGCCATGGCCGCGGCCATTCACCCGCGGCAATTGCGCCTGGAGTATCGCGAGAATCCGTTGGGCATCGACGTTGCCGCACCGCGCTTCAGTTGGCTCGTCACTTCCCATGACGCAGAAGCGCGCGGTCTGCGCCAGACCGCCTACCGCATCCTGGTGGCATCGAGCGAGAGCGCGCTGCGCGCCGGCTCGGGCGACCTGTGGGACTCGGGCAAGGTGGTCTCCAGCGACTCGGCGCAGATCGTCTATGCGGGCAAGCCGCTCGTTTCCCGCGCCGTGGCTTTCTGGAAGGTGCAAGTGTGGGACCAGCGCGGGAAGGCCAGCGAATGGAGTGCGCCGGCCGAGTGGAGTATGGGGCTCTTCGAACCCGATGACTGGCAGGCGAAATGGATCGGCCGCGATGAGCTCGAAGGCTCCGAGGCTCCCGACCGCCGGCTGCCGGCACGCTATCTGCGCACCGAGTTTGCGGTTGGCAAGAGCGTCCGCCGCGCCATGGTCTACTATTCCGGCCTGGGCGTTTCCGAGCTTTATCTGAACGGCGCCAAGGTGGGCGACCACGTGCTTTCGCCCGGCCTCACCGATTACGATAAGCGCGCTCTCTACGTCACCTTCGACGTAACGCGCCAACTCGCCGCCGGCAAGAACGCCATCGGGTTGATCCTCGGCAACGGCCGTTTCTACAGGCCGCGCACCGAACGCACGCGCAACTTCGGTTTTCCCAAGGCGATTCTGCGGCTCGATATCGAATACCAGGATGGCTCCAGCGCCGCCGTCGTCACCGGCCCGGAGTGGAAGCTTTCTACCCACGGCCCGATTCTCGCCAACAACGAATACGATGGCGAGGAGTACGATGCCCGCCTCGAACTCGCCGGTTGGGACCGCCCCGGCTTCGACGATTCCGCCTGGGAAGCCGCGCAGGTTGTCACCGCGCCCGCCGGAGCGCTGGCCGCGCAGATGGCCAATCCGCTGCGTGTGGTGGAACGGCTCAATCCCGTCAGCACGAAGCTGGTGCGGCCCGGCGTCTGGATTTACGATATGGGCCAGAATATGGTCGGCTGGTGCCACTTGCTCGTCACCGGTCCCAAAGGCACCGAGATTCAATTGCGTCATGCCGAAACTTTGGCGCCCGATGGCTCGCTTTACGTGGCCAATCTACGCACCGCGCGCGCCACCGATATCTACACGCTCAAAGGGGAAGGCGTCGAGGAATACGAGCCGCGCTTCACCTATCACGGCTTTCGTTACGTGGAACTGACCGAATCGCCCGCGCCAGCCGGCGCCGCAGCCATCGCGCTCCAAGGCCGCGTAGTGCACGACGACATGCAGGCCATCGCCGATTTCTCCAGCTCCAGCGACATGCTGAATCAAATTCACCACAACGTGTTTTGGGGCATCCGCGGCAACTATCGCAGCATCCCCACCGATTGCCCGCAGCGCGACGAGCGCCAGGGCTGGCTCGGCGACCGCTCGCAGGTGAGCCGCAGTGAGTCCTATATGTTCGATATCGCCGCGTTCTATTCCAAGTGGGAGCAGGACCTGGCCGACTCGCAGCGCGGCAATGGCAGCATTCCCGACGTGGCGCCCAACTTTTGGCCGGTTTATAACGACGACATCACCTGGCCCAGCACCTTCCTCTTCGTGCCCGGCATGTTGTACGACCAGTATGGCGACCGGCGCGTGCTGGAGCGCTCCTATCCTGCCATCAAGAAATGGATCGACCACGAGAGCGCCTACCTGAACGACGGCCTCATGTCCAAGGACATGTACGCTGATTGGTGCGTGCCGCCGGAAGATCCCAAGCTGATCCATTCCAAGGATCCCGCCCGCGTCACCAATCGCACGCTGATCGCGACGGCGTATTACTACCACCTGCTGCGCCTGGCCGCCCGCTATGCCCGCATGCTCGGCGAACCCGCCGACGCAGTTCGGTATGAAGCGCTCTCGGAACAGGTGAACGCGGCGTTCCAGACGCGCTTCCTGAAGCCCGCCACCGGCGTCTATGACAACGCTACGCAGACTTCCAGCGTCCTGCCGCTGTTTTTCAATCTGGCGCCGGCCGAGAACCGCGCCGCCTTGCTGGCCAGCCTGGTCGACAATATCGAGCGCGTGACCAACGGCCACGTCGGCACCGGCCTGGTGGGCGCACAGTTCCTCATGCGCACGCTCACCGATAACGGACGCGCCGATCTGGCCTATGAAATCGCCACCCAGCCCACTTATCCCGGCTGGGGCTACATGGTTTCGAAGGGCGCCACCACGGTCTGGGAATTGTGGAACGGCGATACCGCCGACCCGGCCATGAACTCCGGCAACCACGTGATGCAGATCGGCGACCTGGCCGTGTGGATGTACGAGTACCTGGCCGGCATCCGCCCCGATCCGGCCAATCCCGGCTTCCGCCACACTCTCATCCATCCCTATCCCGCCGGCGATCTGACCTTCGTCAAAGCTTCGCACCAATCGCTCTACGGCAAGATCACGAGCTCCTGGAAGCGGGATGGCGGCGCCTTCACCCTGGCGGTTTCGATCCCGCCCAACACCAGCGCGACGGTATGGGTGCCGTTACGCGATCATCACGCGGTGAATATTTCGCACGCGCCCATGGGCGAGGCCACGCTCAATCTGCACGGCGCGGATGCAGTCACCGAATCCGGCCGCGCCATCGCCCGCGCCCACGGCGTGAAGTTCCTGCGCACCGAGGGCGATTCCGCGCTGTTCGAAATCGAATCGGGCGACTACGTGTTCCGGACGAAGTAGCACCGTGGCGCGCGCACTCATGCGTGCCGCGTCGGCACTCGTGCCGACGCAGGGTCCCGTCGCAGCGCGAAGAAGGTGTCGAGAAAAGTCTCGACGCGGCACGCATGAGCGCGTACGCCGCGCCTGCCAACCTAATCGAACACCACCGTTTTATTCCCGTAGCTCAACACGCGGTGCTCCAGGTGCCAGCGCACGGCGCGGGACAGCACAATTCTCTCCAGGTCGCGGCCTTTCTCGACCAGGTCCGCTACTTCGTCGCGATGCGAAATCCGCACCACGTCCTGCTCGATGATGGGGCCATCGTCCAGAACTTCAGTGACGTAATGGCTGGTGGCGCCGATCAGTTTCACGCCCCGCGCAAACGCCGCGTGGTACGGCTTGGCGCCCATGAAGGCAGGCAGAAACGAATGGTGCACGTTGATGATGCGCTCCGGGTACTCCGCCACGAATTCCGGCGGCAGGATCTGCATGTATCGCGCCAGCACCACCAGGTCGATCTCGGCGTCGCGCAGCAGCCGGAGCTGCTCCGCTTCAGCCGCGGCCTTCTCGCCGGCGTTCACCGGCACGTGACGGAATTGTGCGCCATAGAATTGCGCCAGCGGCGCCGCCGCGGTGTGGTTGCTGACGATCAGCGGAATCACGCAGTTCAGCTCGCCGGTCTGCTGGCGATGCAGCAGGTCCACCAGGCAATGCAGGTACTGGGAGACGAAAATCGCCACCCGGGGCCGCTCCGCCATCAGCTCGAGGCGCCAGCGCAGTTTCAACTCATCAGCGATGCGGCTGAACTCTTCCCGGAACGGATCCAGCGCGAACCCTTCCAGCGCCCATTCCACGCGCATGAAGAACAACCCCGCTTCGTGGTCCTGGTGCTGGTCGGCATGGGTAATATTCGCGCCGTGACGGTAAAGCGCGCTGGCCACGCCCGCCACCAGCCCCTTGCGGTCCGGACAATCGATGAGCAACACCGCCGTATCTCGCATGTCCGACCAGCTTAACGCCAATACGGTGAGGTAGGACAGACGATCGGTTTTTGTCGTCTGTCAAAATGTCGCACGGCACGAAGCACGACAGACCACAAAAAACGATGGTCCGTCCTACCCTACACTTTCTCCGGCACCACAAACGGCTTGCGGTAGTCACGCGTGAATAACCGGTTGGCTTCGGGGTCGCCGGTTACCGAGTAACTCGCGGCGTCGAAGTTCAGTGTGCGGCCCACGCGATAGGAGATGTTGGCCAGGTGCACCAGCGTGGTCGAAATCGCGCCCTCCTCGACTTCCGAGTGCAGCGTTTCCCGCTTGCGCGTGCGCACCGCGTCCAGCCAGTTGGCGTAATGGTCGCCGCCCTCGCGGCGCGCCGGACCCGGTGCCTGCTCGCGTCCCAGCCAGCTTTTGTAAGATACGTAGCTATCAACCGCCAGGTAGCCCTTGGAGCCGTAGAAGAGATTGCCGATCCCGTTGTGTTGGCGGTCTTCGATGCCGGCCTCGCTGTTGGTCATCCAGTGCCGCACTTCGAACTCCATCAACCGTCGCTTGCCGTTCACCTCGAATTCGTAAGCGCAGTTCAGTACGTTGGGCGTCTCCTGGTCGTCGTCGAACATGAATTTGCCGCCCACCGCGCTCACCTTCACCGGATAGCGCACGCCCAAACCCCAGCGCGCCATATCGAGCTCGTGAATGCCCTGGTTGCCCATGTCGCCGTCGCCGGTGTCCCAGAAATAATGCCAGTTGTAGTGGAAGCGGTTGCGGGTGAATTCGCGCTTCGGCGCGGGGCCGGTCCACAGGTCGTAATCCACGCCTTCGGGCACGGGCGACACGGGCGTTCGGCCAATCGTGTCGCGCCATTTGAAGCACAGCCCGCGCGCCAGGTAGACGTCGCCGATCAGCCCGTCGTTCATCTTCTGCACGGCTTCCTGGACCGCCGCCGAAGAGCGGATCTGGCTGCCGTGCTGCACGATGCGGTTGTACCGGCGTGCCGCGGCCACAATCTGCGCGGCCTCGAACATATTGTGCGAGCATGGCTTTTCCACGTACACGTCCTTGCCCGCCTGGCATGCCCACACCGTCATCAGCGTGTGCCAATGGTTCGGGGCCGCGATGGTGATGGCGTCGATGGATTTGTCTTCGAGCAGCTTGCGGACGTCGCGGTAATTCTTAGGCGCCTTCTGATCGGCGGCGGCGATCTGCTTCTGGCCCTTGTCGAGGTGCGAATCGTCGATGTCGCACAGCGCGACGATCTCCACATTCGGCTCCCTGATGAGGCCCGCGATGTGGTCCCTGGCGCGGCCGCCGATGCCGACCACCGCGACTCGCACGATGTCGCTGGCGGCGCCGAATACGCTCGCGCTCGCGCCGAGCGCGGCGGCGGAACCGATGAGAAAGTTTCTTCGATCCATGGATGCTCCTTGGCTCCCGAATTGGCTGGACGGACAGCTTGCCGTACGCGGCAACTACCGATCAAGCTATCACGTCGCAGCTCTTCCCGGCTGGCGCATTCGCGCGCCGGCCACTCCGGCACATTGCTAAGTGTCGCCGGCCTTGGCGATGGGTGGTTCGCCAATCTCGGCCAAGAAAGCGTTTACTTCCCGTAGGGGCAAGCGAATGCCTCGACGAAACAGCTCAACAAGGCGATCCCGAGTTACCGCTGGAGAGGCGTGTTCCAGTTCCAGCAGTCGTCTGAGCACCCGGAGGGTCCCGTGAAAATCGCGGCCGTGGAGCGCGGCCAGCTCCCGGCCCCAACGGTCGTCGACAATGACCATAGTGCCGATTTCCGCAGCTTGGACCACGGCTTCCACTTCGCCGCGATCTTGATCGCCCAATTTTGCGCGTTCGATCAGAAGGACTTCAACGGTAGCCTTATCGTAGGCGTCGCAGGGTTCGATAAACGCGTAGTCGCGGAGGATCGCCCGAACGCGGTCTTTCATGTTTCGGCGTCTAAACAGCTCCGTTCGAACCGCCTTGGGAAGCAGAACTCGTGAGAAGATCAGGCTGAGTTGGGGCATCAAGCCGAGATGATCGAGGGCGATCATGCTGGAGGTATCGATTGTACAGACCAATTGTTGCATTGCGCGCTGCGTTATTCCTGCGGGGCAAGCGCGGCAACTACCAACAGACCTAGGGCGAGTGTGCCGAAGGCAATGAGCGCGTTCTTTGAGCGCTCGGCCTGGACGTTTCTTAGCTTCTGAACAATCCCCAGCTCTGCCTGCTCGGGATGCGATGGATCGATTTCGACCACATTCCAGCCAAGGTTTTGGAACAGCGCGGCGTGACCCGGATTGGCCATCACGATGGCGGGTTTCCCGGCTGCCTGTGCCGCGTTTAGCTCGTGACGGCAGGCATCCGATAGTCCAAGGCCGACCATGCCCAGGACAATGTCAGACTCCCTGATCTTCTGCTCAGACTCCGAGTCGAGAAGGGGAGATTGCCGGGTGTACGATGGGGGCACATACACGGTGAAGCCATGAGCCGCGGCGAGAGCCTGGAGCCGCAACGCACTCCATTGATCGGCGCTTTGTCCGTAAGAGACGAATACTTTCATGACCCGCTCCCTTCCTCGATTGTAGCGTTGTCAGCAGCCAACCGCTTTAACCCGCTACCGCCGCTTCTTTCGGCAGCGCGGCTTCTTCGGCGGGCAGGGTGAAGAAGAAAGTCGAGCCTTCCTGCACGCGGCTCTCCACGCGCACGGCGCCGTTGTGCGCGCCCACCAAGTGCTTCACAATCGACAGCCCCAGCCCCGTTCCGCCCAGCTCCCGCGAGCGCGCCTTGTCCACGCGGTAAAACCGTTCGAACAGCCGCGGCAGATCCTCGGCCGGAATGCCGGCCCCGCTGTCGCGCACGAAAACCTCCACGAAGCTGCCGGCCGGCCGCGCGCCCGCCACAATCGATCCGCCGGCTGGCGTGTACTTGATGGCGTTGTCGAGCAGGTTGCTGAGGATTTGTGAAACCGCCTCGCCGTCGCACCAGACCTCGCGCGTGGCAGCGTCCAGTTCGGTCGCGAGACGAATCGAGCTCTTGGCGGCGATGGGCCGCACAAGGTCCATCGCCTCCTCGATCAGTCCGCCGATCGAATGCGGTTCGAACTCCAGCTTCTGGCGTTTTTGTTCGACGCGGGAGAGCGTGAGCAGATCTTCGGTGAGTCGCGCCAGCCGCTCGGCATTGTGACGAATGATGGCGAGGAAGCGCATGTTGTATTGCGGATCGCCGAGCGCGCCATCGAGCAGCGTTTCCGTGTAGCCCTGGATCGAAGCCAGCGGCGTGCGCAGCTCATGCGAAACGTTGATGACGAAGTCCTTGCGGATGCGCTCCAGCCGCTCCAGCTCGCTGTGCTCGAGCTGCAACTGCTCCACCGTCCGCTGCAGGTTGGCGGCCGTGTCGTTGAGCGTGCGCGCGAGTTGGCCGAACTCGGCGCCGCCGGCGACGGGCAGGCGCGCGCGGAAGTTGCCGCCCGCCAGCTCGCCGGCGTGCGCCATGATGGTGGCGAAATGGCGCGAGATCCAACGCGCCAGCACCGCCGCCACCAGGATGGCCGGCAAGAATGCCAGCGCGGTGCTGATCAAAATCTTGGCGCGGATCTGCGCCACCTGGTCCTCTACCTGGGAATATGGCACAGCCAGCCGCACGGCACCCCCGCGGCAGGGCGCGGCCACATACAAAAAAGGAATTCCGAGCGTCCCGCTGCGCCGGATGGCCCAGCCCGGCTCGCCCGTTAACGCCTTGCGGATCTCCGGCCGCGTAGCGTGGTTCTCCATTTGGGCGGCGTCGGCCTCGGAATCCACCGTGACGCGGCCATCGCTCCGCACCAGCGTCAAACGCCCGCCGGCGGCTGCGGCCATGGCGCGCGCCGCGGGCTGGCCGACGGCGCCGATGTCATCGAGCAGAAGCGCCAGCGTGCGCGTTTTGTCGGTGGCTTGCCGCACCAGGCTGTCGATGTAGACCTGCTTGGCGACGCGGGTGGTGAAGTAATCCACCGTCAGCAGCGCCAGCAACAGCAGGCCCAGCACGCCGGCAATCAGCTTCAGGAAAATCCGGCCGGTCAAGCGATGTCCTCGAAACGATAGCCGAAGCCGCGCACCGTGGTCAGATAGCGCGGGCTCTCCGGCTGCCCCTCTATCTGCTCGCGCAAGCGCCGCACATGCACGTCCACCGTGCGCGGTGTCACGTAGTGCTGCTCTCCCCAAACGGCGTCCAGCAGTTGATCGCGGCTGTAGGCACGGCCCGGGTGAGTGAGAAAAAACTCCAGCAGGTTGAATTCGGTCGACGTCAGCGTCAGCTCCCGTTCGCCCACGTACACGCGCCGCCCGGTGCGATCCAGCTTGAAAGGACCGATGCCCGTCGCGGCCGGCGAGGCGTCCATCTGCTCGCGGCGCAGATGCGCCTTCACCCGCGCCACCAGCTCGCGCGGGCTGAATGGCTTGGTGATGTAGTCGTCGCCGCCGATTTCCAGGCCCAGCACGCGGTCCACTTCGTCGCCGCGCGCGGTGAGGAATATCACGGGTGTGCGCGCCATCGCCTGCGACTGGCGAATCTCGCGGCAAAGCTGGAATCCGTCGACATCCGGCAGCATCACGTCCAGCACAATCAAGTCCGGCTTGGCGCGCTCCAGCTCCTCCAGCGTTCCCTTATCGCCACGCAGGATTTGGGTCTGGTAGCCGTGCCGGGTCAGGTTGTAATCGATCAGGGAAGCGAGCTCGGCTTCGTCTTCCACGATCGCAATTCGCTTCGGCATCGAAAATGGAGGGTCTTCCCGCCTATTGTAGCTTCGCGCGCGCCGCGGCGCGCCGCCGCTCGGCCAGCCGGAGTAACAGCCCCATCGCCAGCGCCAGTCCCACTGCCACGCCCGTCAGCGTCCACACGTTGTGCTTCAGATAGTCCTGCGCGCCCAGGCCCAGGCGGATGCCCAGGTACGCCTCGCCGAAATAACGGATCACCCGCGCCACCAGGATCACCGCCGCGAACTGCACCAGCGGCGTACGCAGCACGCCCGCCGAAATGACGAAGACCTTCAGCGGAAGCGGAATCGGTAACAGCGCCGGAATGAAAACCGTCACCAGTCCGTAACGGTCGAACCAATCGCTAAACCTGCGCGGCTGGCCCGGCACGGGCGCCTTGAGGAAGCGGCGCACGCCATGACGCGCGAGCAGAAACAGCGTGAGATTTCCGCCTAGCGAACCCAGCACGGCCATGGCGGCGGTGAAATAGGCGCGGTCGGGAGACTTATAGGCCACGAACATCAGCAGGAAGTCCATCGCCGCGGGCATCGGCACGCCCGCTGAATCGAGCACCGCCAGGACGAACACCCCCAGCGGGCCGAACCGGACCAGTGCTTCGGATAGAGTGTGCAGCAATGGATAAAATCCCTG
Source organism: Bryobacteraceae bacterium (assembly GCA_036404395.1). GTDB lineage: Bacteria > Acidobacteriota > Terriglobia > Bryobacterales > Bryobacteraceae > Bog-375. The sequence continues at coordinate 9,449 of DASWZP010000019.1, forward strand.
TTCGCCCGTTAAGGCGTGTAATTCAACAACCAGTTCAATTGCCGCAACCGCTCCCATACGGGGTGCCCTCTGGGCCCGGCTCCGATAGGCTCATATGCGTTTCGGAGCCGCGACCGTTAGGGAGCGGTTGGTCTGAAACGCTCGCCGACGCTTCCCACGCGTCTACAGCATGTCGGCGAACGAGCGGCGCAATTTGTAGAAGCACGCGTGGCCCACCACCAACGCTATCAGCGCCACCACCGTCAGCTTCCACAACGGGCCGAATTGCGGCGCGTGGTTCTCCAGAAAGATCGCGCGATAGCCTCGCACCAGAACGTAGAGCGGGTTCTTCGTCAACAATGCCGCCGCGCCCTTGGGCAGAGATCCCTCAGGGTAACAGATCGGCGTCAAGAAAAACCAGATGGTGAGCAGGAAGCCGATGACCTGCCCCAGGTCGCGCACGAACGCGCCCAGCGCCGCCAGAAGCCAGCTCAGGCCGAGCGTGAGCAGGATCTGCGGAACCAGCAGCACGGGCAGCCACAGCACCGTGACGGGCAGACGGTGCTCAATGGCGAGAAGGAACCCGCAGTACAGCAGCACCGCGAAGAATTCGCTGACCAGACCCGCGGCCACCAGGTTGACGGGCAGCGTCTCCACCGCGAAGACCAGCTTCTTGACGAAATTGCGGTGCTCGAGCAGGATCGACGGCGCGCGGCCGGCGGCCTCGCTCAGCGCCAGCCAGGGCAGCATGCCGGCCAGGAAGTAGAGCACGAAGCCGGCGCGGCTCGGGTTGCCGGGGAAGCGCGCCTGGAGCACCACGCCGAACACGAAATAGTAGGTGAGCATCAGCAGCAGCGGGTTGATCACGGTCCAAAAGGACCCGCCGAACGAACCGCGGTAGCGCCCCAGCACGTCCCGCCGCACCATCACCCGAATCAATCCGCGATTGCGCCACAGCGTCAGGAACGGATAGACGAACGCGCGGCCCACCGCGCGCACGGCCTGTCTGCGGCCGAGCGCCGCCCGCGTGGCCACGCCGACGCGGGCCAGGCGCGTTACGCCGTCGCGCACCACGGCCTCCACCAGCAGGAACGGCCAGCCCTTTTCGTAGAACCAGCAGACATGCTCGCGCAGCGGCGAAATCAGCGCCCGGAAGCGGCCGTTTTCCGTGGGCAGGTCGAGCTCGATACCGATCCGCATGCTCTCTCCGGGCGCCAGATCGCGCCCGGGAGCCACCCGCGCGCCATCCACGATCAGCGTTCCGGTATCGGCGTCGAATAGGTGCACGCCCAGGGAAAAACCTTCCGCGGCGCGCCAGGTCTCGCCCGACTGGTTGCGAATGTCGAACTCCGCCCGCAGCTTGCCCGTCGCCGCGTCCAGTTCCACGCGCTGATTCAGGTATGCCGCCGCCTTCATGTGTAGAGCCACCCCGGGTAGCGTTCCCGCACCACGCCGGTCTTGCGGCCCACCGCGTAAATGCCGTCGCCGCGCAGCGCCGCGTCCAGCCGGTAGCGTTCGAGCAGATGCACCACCCAGCGGAACTCCGGATGCGGCAAGTCGCGAAACTCGCCCGTCTCCAGCCGGTCCACTTCGAACCCGGAATTGACCAGTAACAGGTGGATCTCCTTCGGCGTGTATTCACGATTATGCCGCGCATCGCCCTCGCCGGTTTGGTCGGGCCGCAGATAGGCGTGGAAAAAACCGGGATGGTAGCCCTGGAGAATCGCCGCCAGGCCGCGCAGCCCGACGATGTTCGGCGTGGTCAGCACGAAGTGGCCGCCCGGCTTGAGGATGCGGTTCACCTCGCACATCAGGTGCATGGGGTCCGCGAACAGGTGCTCGATCAGCTCGCAGCACAGCACTGTTGCAAAATGCTCGTCCGGGTAAGGGTAGGGGTCTTTCTCGGCATCGAAATGGTCGATCTCGCAGGTGAACGTTTCGCCGGAGGCCGAAGTCACCGAGCGGTGGTCCACCCGGCCCGGTTCGCCATAATAGCAGCCGCGCACCTCGCCGTATCCCAGCTTGTCGCGCAGCGCGGGCGTCATTTGCATGTAGGCGCCCATCTCGAGAATGCGATCTTCCGGCCCGCCCGGCGGAATCAGCCCCAGGGTTTTCTCGAGGCGCGTCTGGTGAACTTCCAGGTAGGTCGCCGATTCCTCGTTCACCGCCCACCCGCGCAGGTAAGGTGTCATCTCTTCGACCGGAATCTGCTCCTGGTGGGGCAGGCCCCCGGCCTGCCTGGTTGCCTCCGCCTGTTCCGCCGCTTGCTCGCTCGAATGCGCCTGCTCTGTGTGGGGCAGTCCCTCGGCCTGCCAATCCGAATCCACTACCTCGGCAGCCGGCGCAGTGGAATCCGGTTGCTCCTGAACCTGCACGGCAGAACGATCCGGCTCCTCCGTCTTCCACTCCCGCCCTTCCGTCACCGCTTCCAGAAACTGCGCGTACTGCTTCGCCACCGCCGGCCAATTGCACTGCCGGGTGACGTAATCCCGCGCGCGCGCGCCCAGCGCCAGCGCCACGTCCGGGCGCGACGTCAGCAGGTTGAGGTATTCGAAAATGGTGTCTTCCTCGCCCGCGCCCACCGGCACTTTGAGGCACACATCGTCGGGGAACTCGGCGAAGCTTCCCACCTCGGAAACCAGCGCCGCCTTGCCCAGCCCCATCGCCCGCAGCAGCGTGCCCGAGCTTTCGCCCACCGTCGGGTAGCGCAGGTTGAGGACAATGTCGCAGGCGGAAAGGTAGCCGGTGAAATCGTCGATCGGCGTAAAGCCCAGCACGCGCACGCTGGCGGAAAGCCCGAGCGAGCGAATCATTCCGTCCAGCGGAAGATCGGGATGCGGCTCGCCCACCAGAATCATCTTCACCTCCGGCGCGAGGCGCAACAGGCGGCGGAAGGCGCGCAGCGATTCGGCAATCCGTTTGTACGGCTTGAGAAAACCGAAGACGCCCACCAGCGGCACGGCTTCGTCGAGGCCCAGCCGCTGGCGAAACCCGTTCCGGTCGCCCGGAGGAATCCACGCGCCGTGCGGAATCACCGCCAGCGGCCCGGCAAACCCGCCGGCGCGGATTGCGGATTCCATGAACCGGCTATGCACGACGACGCCGCGCGCGTTTTCGAGCAGCCGCCGCGTCATGGGCAGGCCGTCGTAATCGGGGCCGATCTCGAGCTTGCGCACCCGTTCGGCGAACTCGCGCGCCGGCGCCCCGCCTGCATATTCGCACTCGCGCACGTACGCGTCCCAATCGCCGCGCCGGATGGTGATCTCCGTCATCAGGTGGTGCAGGTTGGATTCGTGCATGGTGACTACGCCGGGGTGGCGCAGGGCGGCCTCATATACGAAGCCGTGGCAGCAATTGTTGCCCATCTGATACAGCGCGATATCGAAGCGCGCCGCATCGAACGGTTGCGAGGCTTGCGAAAAGACTTCGACCGCGGCCAGATGCCGGAGCGGATCGAGGAGGGCTTCGGAATAATCGGCGATCCCGCTGCGCTCCGGCGGCAGCGGCGAGAAGAACGCCACCCGCATGGTCAGCGTACCAGGTCCAGCGAGAAGACCCCCAGCGGGAGCGGAATGCGGATGCTCAGCGGTGTGCGCGCCGCGTCGCGCGCGAAAAACATGTCGCACTGAAAATCCGCTTTCGGCCCCTTCACCGTTGCGTGCATGCGGTCCGTCACCACGGACTTGCCGCTCGAGGTCACGTTCTCGGCGCCCGCGTAGGAGAGAGTCACCGCATAGGCCGACCCGAAATACACTTGCTGCGGCGCGGGCGGCTTGCCTTGGCCCAGCTCCACGCGCGCGTAATAGGCGAATGCCAGCGCGTCGCGAGCGCAGGTGGCGATGTTGAAATCGGTCTTGCCGCCGCCCGCCGGAAACAACGTCGTGCGCGTCGCAGTGCCGGCTTTCTGATCGAAGCTGGTCTTGTCGTCGGTCCGCTTGCCGCCCTGCGTCAGGTCGCGCTCGAATTCCTGCGAGCACAGCCCCGCGTCCACCGCCGAATGCAGTTGGTCGGCCATTGAAAAGCCGGGCACAGCCGCGTTTAGCGTCGCATCCAGGTTCCAGCCCACCGCGGAGCGGTGAGCGGTCAGTGTGGCCTCGCCCAAGCTGGTGCCAGCCTGCCAGTTCAGGTTGTATCGAAGCGATTCGTCGGTGAAGGGAAAACCGGGTTGGGCGGAGGCCGCCAGGAGCGGGAACAACGCCGCCAATGTGAAGGAAAGGAATCTCATAATCGAATATGCGGTGGCTGGCACTGAACCCAAAAACTCGCCCGCAAGCGGGCGTTGGCAAGCTAAAGCATGCCCCACCAAAACAAGCCGGTTCATCGGTGCGCCAGGCTGCGGGAGGGCGCCAGCGCGGCGGGCTGCCTTTGATGGGCCACCTCGCGAAACACTTCCAAAATGGCGTCGGCCGTTTTCTGCCAACTGAATTGGGCGGCGCGCTGCTGCCCCAAACGCTCCATGCGCGAACGCAATTCCGCGTCCACCAGCAGGTCCTTGAGCGCGCGCACCATCTCGTCGGTGCGATAAGGATCGAAAAGAATCGCCGCGCTGTCCACCACCTCCGGCAGCGCGCTGGCGTTCGAACAGGCTACCGCGCGGCCGCATGCCATGGCTTCCAGCGCCGGCAGTCCGAACCCTTCGTAGAACGAGGGGAACACGAACAGGTCGCAGGCGTTGTAAAGCTGGAGCAGGTCCGCATCCGATACAAAACCCAGCATGCGGATGCGATCGGAGACGCCCGATTCGCGCGCCGCGGCCTGCACCTGATCCGCAAACCAGGTGGGTTTCCCGGCCAGCACCAGGTCGTGGCCAAGCTGCGGGCAGGCGCGGACCAGTTCCGCGAACGCCCGGATCAGGCCGATCTGATTCTTGCGCGGCTGCAAGTCGCCCACCGAAAGAAGGAACGGCCGGTTGAGGGAAAAGCGCTTGCTGACCGCGGCCTGCGCCGACTGGCGCGACACCGGGCGGAATTCCGCGCCGGCGGCATTGGGCGCCACCACCACTTTGTCCTCGTCCAGGTGGCCGTAAACCCGCAGGATGGCCCGCCGCGAAAACTCGCTCACCGTGAGCACTTTCGCGGCGCGGTCCACCGTCCGCCGCACCGTCCAGCGCAACTGCCGCGCCCGGCCCCCGGTGAAATACTCGGGATGCTCCAGAAAGCTGACGTCATGGACGCTCACCACCACCGGCACCGCGCACACCACGGGAGCCGTGTACTGCACGTGAAGCAGATCCGGCCGGTCCCGCCGCAGCTTCATGCTCAACTCGCATCCCAGGCGCAAGAACGGGTTGGTCGAGATGGAACTGGTCCGGATACCGGCGGGCAAGGAACCGCACGCCTCTTCGGAAGACACATAGGCCAGGAACTCGCATTCGCGGTCCTTGGCCGCGGCGAATCCGTTCAAAAGGCTTCGGACGTAGACCTCATTGCCGGTGAGGTGACGGCCGATGGCATGTGCATCAACGGCAATCCGCATGAACCGTACCAGTATAACGGAGCATTATGTCACCCGGCTGTGTCAGAAATCCAAACTTAGCCAAGCTGATACCCAAGTAAAATCCTTTTCCAGCAACAATCTGCCGGAATTCCCAACGCTCACACGGAGATCCTTGCACGTCAACAGCCGTGAAACCGCATCGGCGAACGCCGGGGCGGTGTCGGCCAGCAGCAGGTGCTCGCCGTTCCGTGCCGGCAGGCCTTCGGCGCCAATAGAAGTTGAAACTACAGGCAATGCCGCCGCCCATGCTTCCAGGATCTTGAACCGCGTGCCGCTCGCGGCGAGCAAGGGGACGACAGCGACCTGCGCCCGCGCCAATTCCGCGACGGCATCTTCCACCGGCCCACTCATCTGAATACGTGAGTCGCCCGCCACAAGTTTCTCGACTGATTGCGGCGCTTTGCCCACCAGCCGCCAAACCAGGCACGGCCAGCGGTCCCGCAGCCCCGGCCAGATCTCGCGCGCGAAGAAACGCACGGCGGAGATATTGGGGTGGTACTCCAGGTTGCCGGAAAAAACAATCACCTGTTCTTCCGTTTCTTCTGTTTTGGGCGGCACGGGCGTCCAGGGAATCGCGTTGGGATAGACCCGCACCCGCGCGCCCGGAGCCAGGGCCTCGACGGAGCGGGCATCTTCGCCCGAGGGCGCCAGCACTTCACCGAACCGCGGCAGCCACTCCGCTTCAAAACGTGCCGAGGCCTCTCCGAAGATGCGATGCGCCAGCCCCACTGCGCCGCCCTCCACCTGGGCGCAGCGTGCGTGCAGCACGGATTCCACGTTGTGCAGGTCGAGCACCGTGCGGCGGCAGGCGCCGGCGATCCGCTCCAGGTACGGGGCGCACCAGGAGTGTTCGATGACGCCGATTGCATAGCTCCGCCCCGCCACGGCCCGCTCCACCTGGCTGTCGAAGCCGGCGAACCGGTCCACCAATGGCGGCACGCCGCGGGCCAGCCGCACGGCATTGCGCACGGCGCGCGCCGCCCGGCCGCACCCGGTGGCGGGGAGATCGATCGCCGTCATCCGCTGCACCAGACCGGCGGGCAGCAGCGAGCCGGGTTCGGCCGCTCCGGGCTGTCGGAAAACGATCAGATCGAGCGCATAATGCCGCCCCAGGTACTCGACCAGAGACGCCGTGCGCAGCGAGCCACCGCCCGACAGCGGATAGGGCGCTTCCGGCGCCAACAGCAGGGCCGCGGCTCGATCGTCACTTGTCAAAGCGTCTCCGGGCCTCCTGATAGACTGCGTAAGTTTGCCGTGCAGTCGCTCGCCAGGAGAATTCGGCGGCGCGGGAGCGGGCGCGCGCTCCCCATTCGGCCCGCCAGTCCGGACGTTCCAGCGCCTCGATCATCGCCTGCGCCAGTTCGCGCGCGGTCTCCGCGTAGACCGCCGCGTCGCCGGCCGTCTCGCGCAGCGCCGGGGAGACGATCACGCAGGCCCCGCACTGCATCGCCTCCACCACCGGCAAGCCGAACCCTTCATACAAAGACGGGTAGACGAAAGCGGTCGCGCCGGAGTACAGGCCCGGCAGCCGCTCGTCCGCCACCTCGCCCAACAGGCGCAATCCCGGTTCCTCGGGGATCGCTGGCGCATCCGCGCGCCGGCGGCCCGCGATCACCAGGCCGGCCTCGGGCGCGCGTTGGCGCACGTCGCGCCATGCTTCGAGCAGCAGCGGCAGGTTCTTGCGCGGTTCGATGGTCCCCACGTATAGGAAATAAGGCGATTCCGGCCGCGTCTCGACAGGGGTAAACCACTCGGCGGCGGCTTCCGGCACGGCCACCACGCGATCCGGGCTGAGCTGAAACCGCGCGATCACCTCCTTGCGCACGTTCTCGCCCGGAGTGATCACCATGGTGGCCAGGCCCATCTTCAACAGCAGCGGCGTTCGCCGCATCACCCGGCCGGCGCCATCGTGCCAGGCCGGGTCGAGCCAGGGCGAAAGGTCGTGCAGCGTCATCACGCTGGGCCGGCGCGCCAGGTAGGGAACCGCGAAGTCCGGCCCGTGTACCACGTCGGCGCCGATGCGATTCAATTCGCGCGCCATGCCCCACAGCCACCAGCGCCGCTCGACCGCGTTGCGCGGAGCCGCGCCGCGCTTCAAGTTGGCCGGAGCGCCCGCCGGCATCGAAAAAGGCTGGTCCGAGATCAGGTAAAACTCGTCGTCGGCGTACCAGCGCGCCAGCGCCAGGCTGAGCTGGCTGGTGTAACGCGCCAGGCCTCCGCTCGAAAGGCTCAAGCTCGCCGCTTCAATGGCTACCCGCATCAGAGTCCAGCCGAGAAAGAACCATCGCCACAGATAAACACAGATGAACACAGATTAGAATCCAAAGTTCTATCCGTGTTCATCTGTGTTTATCTGTGGCTCGAAATGATTATTTCGCCGCCTACACACGGTTCGCGTAGTTGCGCTCGTAATAGGTCCGATACTCTCCGCTGCGCACGCGCGCGACCCATGGGGCGTTGGCCCGATACCACTCGATGGTGCGCGCCAGGCCGGTTTCAAAATCCACCTTCGGCCGCCAGCCGGTTTCGCGCAGGATCTTTTCGCTCGAGAGCGCATAGCGCCGGTCGTGTCCCGGCCGGTCTCTCACGTATTCAATCAGGCTCTCCGGCTTCCCGGCGAGTGCGAGCAGTTTGCGGATCACATCCAGATTGGGCAGCGAGCGGTTGCCGCCGATGTTGTAGACCTCGCCCGCGCGCCCCTTTTCGAGCACCGCCAGAATACCGCGGCAATGATCGTCCACGTACAGCCAGTCGCGAATCTGCATCCCGTCGCCGTACACCGGCAGCGGCCGGTCTTCGAGCGCGTTCGAGATCATCAGCGGAATCAGCTTTTCGGGGAACTGGTAGGGCCCGTAATTGTTGGAGGCGCGCGTCACCACCACCGGCAGCCGGAAGGTGACGAAGTAGGAAAGCGCCAGCATGTCCGAGCCCGCCTTCGACGCCGAATACGGGCTGCTCGGCTGCAGCGGGAATTTCTCGGTGGCTTCCTCCGGCGCCGGCAGGCTGCCGTACACTTCATCCGTAGAGACGTGCACGAAGCGCGGAACTTTCGCCAGGCGCGCCGCTTCGAGCAGGCGGAAAGTGCCCAGCAGGTTGGTTTGAATCACCGGCTCGGGCGAAAGAATGCTGCGGTCGACGTGCGATTCGGCGGCGAAATGCACGATGGCGTCCGGCTTGGCTTCGACGACCAGCGCGCCAACCGCCGCCGCGTCGGCGATATCGCCGTGCACGAACCGGTAGCGGCCGCTCGATTCCACCTCGGCCAGGTTCTCCAGGTTCCCGGCGTAGGTCAGTTTATCCAGATTGACGACATCCCAGCCGGTCTCCGCCACCACCAGCCGCACGAATGCCGAGCCGATAAAACCCGCGCCGCCGGTAACCAGGATCTTCATCGGCCCCTCACTTGTGCTGGGTTTCCCAATCGTAATGGATACCGGGGTCGTCGTAAGCGACGCGGCCTTCGTCGCTCGGATCGTAGAAGCGGTCGGTCATGTAGATCAGCATCGCGCTTTCTTCCCCGATCACTTTGTATCCGTGGCCTACGCCGGGCGGAATGAGGATCTGCCAGGGGCGCAGCGGGCCGACGTACATGGTATTCCGTTTGCCAAAAGTAGGCGAGCCGAGCCGGAAATCTACCAGCGCCACCTGAAACAGCCCTTTCGCCGGCGTCCAGCAATCGGTTTGCTTCAGATGATAATGGAACGCCTTGATGGTGCCCGCGTAGCTGAGCGCCATCGAAACCTGGCTGGTCGCGGGCGGAAAGGCGCGCGCCAGTCCCTGACCGAGGCGCTGCACTTCGAGAAAATAGCCGCGGTCGTCCGGGTAAACCGCCAGGCGCGCAATTTCGACGCCCGCGATGCGTTCCGCCGAATCGATAGCGCCGATCATCGCGCCGATTCCCTTGGGGCACTGTGGGACCGCCAGTTCCAAGCCGCCGAGCGACGCCAGAGGCCTCGGCGCCGGTGTTTCTTGCGCCATCAGGTTCGCACGGCTCCTTCCTCGCGTTCCTCGACTGCGGTCGCGCCCGCGGCCGATTCCTTCACCAGGTTGGCGGCGCGCAGCAGCGACTCGAAGGTGCCGGCATCGGTCCACCAGCCGGAGAGGAACGAAAAGGTGAGCGAGCCTTCGCGCACGTATGCGTTGTTGACGTCGGTGATCTCGAGCTCGCCGCGGCCGGAAGGAACCAGCGTCTTGATCTTGTCGAACACGCTCGAGTCGTACATGTAAATGCCGGTTACCGCGTAATTCGATTTCGGATGCGCGGGCTTCTCTTCGATGCCCACGATGCGATCGCCGGCCACTTCCGCCACGCCGAAGCGCTCGGCATCGACGACCTCTTTGAGCAGGATGTGGGCGCCCCGCGCCTGGCTGCGGAAACGATCGGCCGCGGCGCGAATGTTGCCCTGGATGATGTTGTCGCCCAGGATGACGCAGATCTTGTGCCCGTCGGCGAAGTGCTCGGCCAGCGCCAGCGCATCGGCGATGCCGCCCTCACCTTCCTGGTACGTGTAATGGATGTGCTTCAGCCCGAACTCTTTCCCATTGGCCAGCAGCCGCAAGAAATCCCCCGAATTGCGCCCGCCGGTGACGACCATGATGTCCTCGATCCCGGCATCCACCAAGGTCTGGATGGGGTAGTAAATCATGGGCCGGTTGTAGATCGGCAGCAGGTGCTTGTTGGTGATCTTGGTCAGTGGAAAGAGCCGGCTCCCGGTGCCGCCGGCAAGAACTATGCCTTTCATCAGCATTCATCATAGCAGGGGATGGGAGAGATGCAAGATGGGAGGGGCGGGGAACCGGCGCGGGTTCATCGGCGCGGGCCGGGCATACCCGGCCCCTCGGGCGGGGGGAGGAGTTTGTGCCACAAACCCCGGGGTATTTATGTCAGAATTAAATCAGCCTTGTGTCACTAAGGAGGGCGCGATGAGCGAGACACGCGAGCACGTCCACGAACTGGTTGAGCGCCTGCCGCCCGCGAAGCTCCCTGCTATCGCCGGTCTGCTGGAAGCCATGCTGGATACTTCCTCCTCAGAGCCCATCGACGATGAACCGATCACGGACGAGGACCGTCGCCGTGTTCGCGAGGGTCGTGCGTGGTTCGCTCAGCGCGGCGGCAAGGGCATTCCCATGGAAGAAGTCCTTGCAGATTTCGGACTTACGCTCGAGGATTTCCCGATCGAAGGGTAATCCCGCCTCGCAACAGCGTCCTGGACTTCCTGTGGACCACCCTTGCAACGCGTGGCGGTCCCTGCGCGGACGGATTGTCGTTGCCGACGATGGCCAAGGCTCTCATATCATTTTCGCCTCACGCATGGCCTTAGAGGGCTTCGTGCTCGATTTGCTGTGCATAAGGCTGCGGAAAGGCTGTGCATAAAACAAGAACCGCGAACGACTGCTACGGAGATTGACTCGGAATGGTCTAAGCGAGGTCCGTTGGCGCCATGATCCCCAGGAACGCAGTCAAGATCCAGTGGCTCGACGAAGCCAAAGCCGACGTTCGACGCCTCGACCGCGCCACCGCGATGTACATCTTCGAAGGCGTTCTGCGCTGCGCGCGCACCGGCTCCGGCGATGTGATACCCCTCCACGGAGGCATGGCCGGTTATTATCGGCTGCGGCTTGGCGATTACCGCGTCATGTTCGAGCTTCATGACGACACCATGCGCATCTTCGGGGTCCGCCACCGGAGCGAAGCTTACCGGTGAGCGAAGAATCTACGGGCGCGAGGACAGGATCTGCGCGCCGGTGACGGCGGCTCCCACCGGATTCAAGCTGCGATAGATGATGACGCCGTTGAGGCCGTAGCCGATCAGCCGGTCATACCAATGCGGGTGAGTGAGCCGGTTCATGTTGGCGACGAAGCCGTCGGTCTGGACGCCGATATCCTGCCAGGTTCTGAGATAGGCCGGCCAGTCGCGGCGGAAATCCCGGCTCATGCCGGAGACGTCGGTGGCGGCGGTTTCGATGCCGCGGGAGACGCCCACGTATCGGTTGAAAACGCAGTCGGGGTTGTGGTCGCAATCGAGGAACATGGGAAGGGAATCGTCGATCTGCGCGGCGATCGCGGCGGAATGACGGAGGGTGGGACCCAGCTCGCGTTCGAGCGAAGTCGTGGTAGCGACTGCGGTGTCGATTCGCGACAGCGTGCCGCCGATCTGGCGGCTGGTGGCGCCGCCGAAATCGGCGGTTTGCGCCAGAATGCCGGTACGGAACGCGGTGGCCTGGCGATCGGAAAGCTCGAGCGCGGCAACGCGCGCCGCGGCAAGTTGGTGCGTGAGATCCTGGCGCGCCGCGTCGGCTTGGTGAACGAGCGCGGCGCGCGTCAGGCGGATCTCGGCCGGAACCGCCGCAACCGTGGCGGTGGCGGCCCGCACGAAAATCGTTACCGCAACCGCGAGCGCGATGAGCGCCGCCAACAGGGCGCAGATAAACACTTGCCGAACGGTCTTCATGGCGACTCCCCGCTCCGCGCGGAGCAAAGCTGCTGTGGGCCGCGCTGCCTCTATCCGCTTCAACTCTACGCGGCCTGCGTCGCGCTTTGAGCCGCGAATTTGCGACAAGTGCCTGGTAACACGGGGGAAAGAAATGTGCGCCGGGGCGTGACTGCACTTCGGCAGAGCGGCTGCCGGCTGGCCGCTTTGGCGTTGGCCGCTTGGATGGCTCGAAAGGGCTATCCTACTAACCTGGCTGGTCCCGAAACCTCTCTCCGGATCTCGCGTTTATTACAAAGAGGTGTCTCGTGAACGTAACCGTGCCCGTGGTGCGCACCCGATACGTAATCGTTCATTACCACATATTCAAGAACGGCGGGAGTACAATTGAGCACATTTTGGAGCGCGCCTTTCCGGGGCGGTTTGCAACGGTTCACGGAAGCGATCCCGATGCTACGCTGGATGCCCCGCTCCTGGTGGAGTTTCTGCGGCAGAACACGGGTATTGCCGCGGTATCCAGCCACCATTTGCGTTATCCGAAGCCACTGAGCCGCCAGACGGTGTTCTTCGATTGGTGCTTTCTACGGGATCCCTTAGCTCGGCTGTATTCGACTTACAACCACCTCCGGCGCGGCGACGCGGATTCTCTGTGTGCCCGTTGGGCGCGATCTTACAATCCGCGGCAGTTCGCCATGCGCCTTATCGACGAAGCTCCCCATCAGGTGAGCGAGGTGCAGGTGACGCAGTTAGCCAATGCCGGAGCGTTCACGCGTCCAGCGGATGAGCGGGATCTGGAACGGGCTACTGCGGTGATCCGCGAAATGGCCGTTCCAGGTCTGGTGGAGATGTTCGACGAGAGCCTGGTGGTTGCGGAATATTTTCTACGCCCTGCGTTTCCCAATCTCCGGCTGGAGTATATTCCGCAGAACGTCAGTCAGGCCACGCCGGTCGCGCCGGCCGAGTCTCGCGAGTATTGGGAAGGCCTCTGGGGCAAGGAGCTGTACCAGCGGCTGCTGCGGATGAACGAGATGGATAGGGAACTGGTGCGCCGGGCGAAGCGGGAAATCCTGCGCCGCCTGGACCTGGTTCCGCGAGCCGCCGGCAAGCTCGCCGACTTGCGGTCGCGGTGCGCCCGCCTGGCCCTGGCGTCCGGCAGGCACGAGCCGGCGCGGGTAACGCTCGCAGTGGTTCCGGCTGTGGAGGAACAAGCCAGAGTCCGGCGGAGCGGGGCGGGTGCCTGACGAGCTGAGAAGGGGACGGCAATGCCGGCCCGGCAAGAAAAGCCGAGATGACTCTCGGCTCAGCCGGCTCGACAGCCGGCGCTGCGGGGCAGGCTGGCTCACTGATCGCGGCAGACGTTGTCGATGATCGTGTTGGAGCGCGCGTCGACCCCGGGCGCGGCCAGGATGCAGCGGGATTGCATTTTGAAACCGGCGATGCGGTTGTCTTCAATGAGATTGTGGCGAGCCGGGGCGGGATGCTCGGCGCCGCGGGCCAGATAGATGCCGGCTTCCAGAATCTCGGGATCGGCGGGGCCGTAGTAGCAGCCGAAGCGGGCGGCGTTTTCGTTGCAGTGGGAGGCGTCAAGGCCGAGCAGGCGGTTGCGCGCGATGGTGTGGCCGGAACCGATCACGAACAGGCCGCCGTACAGCGTGCCGTCGATCAGGTTGTCGACCAGCCGGATGTTTTGGGAACGCATGTCCGGGTTGGCGTTGTTCAGGGTGATTCCGTAGTGGCCGAAGCGGTAGGCCTCGGCCGGACTGCGATTCACGCACTGGTTGGCGCGCACTTCGCCATCGTGAAATCCGTCGAGGTCGATGCACTTGCCATCGATTTCCTCGAAGCGGTTGCCGTCATAGGAAGACGCGTCGACGTTGCCGGCGGTATCGATGGCGACCGGCGTGGCGAGGTTCTCGATATCCACTTCCTCCACGGGATAGCCGATGCGGCTGCCCGAGTTCCCGGTCACCGAGATGGCCGTGGCGTGGCCCGCCTGGATGGCGTCGCGGCCGATCTGGCGGAAATGGTTGAAGGCGATCAGGCCGCGGGCGTTGCGCGGCGACGTGTAAAGGGAATGCGTCCAGACGCCGTTGCCGCGGATGTTCGCGAGCTCGCAGCCGATGACGCGGAAATCGCTGGTTCCTTCCTCGATCAGGATGCCGCCGGTGGAGTTGTTGCGGCCGAGTGAGTTGCGCGTGCCGCTATCGATGACCTGGACGCGGCGGATGTTGACCGAGCGCGCGTGGCTGACCAGCACGGCGAAGCCGGCGATATTGCGGCAGTGCAGGCGCTCGATGGTGAGTCCGGCGACACGCTCGGCAAGCACACCGTTGGCGCGGGTGAACTTCGCGAAAGAGGTGTCGGAGGGGGGCAGGCCGTCGCGGGTCTCCAGGGCGTCGCGGTTGCCATCGATCGTGAAATCGCGCAGGGTGACATTGTCCCCGCGCACCACGATGGCGGCGCGGCCGCTGAAATCCGGGGCTAGATCGAGCACCGTGCCGGTGGGCGCGCCGCGCAGTTCGCTATCGGCATCGACGGCGATCTCGGAGTGGATCTCGATCACGCCGGCGGGCAGTTGGCGGACCGGGCGGCGCCGCGCCGGAGCCAGGCAAAGAGCGGCGACGGCGATGGCAACCCCGGCCGCCGCCAGCCAGCGGCGCAATCAGGCCACCTCGATGAGCACCCGTGGAAAGAGGCGGCGGCCCAGGGCGATGGATACGTGGTGCCGGCCGGGCGCGAGATTCTCGGGGAGGTTGAAGTTGAATTCCCATCGCTGAGCGACCGGGTCGGTACAGAAGGCATCCGCGGTGGGCGTGGCGAGCGAGTCCACGATGGCGCGGAAGTCGGCGTCATGGGCAACCTCCTCCATGGTCACTTTCACGGTGCCGCTGACGATGTAGTTGCCGGACAGGAGATTGACGCCGTCGCTGAGCCCGGTGATGCGGGGAACCGAGGGCCCGGCGGGCACGATGCGCACCCAGCCGGCGGAGCAGAGTGGGCCGCCGTCATGCGTGGCCTCCACCATCACCATGCCGGTGCGCAAGTTCTCCGGGAGCACGGCGTTGACCTGGGAGACGCCGTCGGCCGCGGGCGGGCCGATGTAAGTGATGCGGCAGGGGCGGCCATCGGCGGTGACGGTGGTGTTGAGCAGGTGGCAGCCGGCGGGCAGCCGTTCGATCCACAAGGCCAGCGCGGCCATGGCGCCGGACGCGGGAGTGACGGCTTCCCCGGTGAGCGCGTTGGAAATGTTGCGCAGGCGCGCGGAATGGTTGGCTGGCGCGACGCCATCGGCGCCGGGCTTGCCCAGCGTAATCCACATGTACTGGGTCCAGACCTGCTCGAGCGCCAGGAGGTGAAAGCCGGTGGATTCGACGAACGCGGCGATTTCCGCCGCCGTGATGCGTACGCCGTTCCAGGTGTCGTATTGGCGCGCGTGCGGCGGCAGGCCGTTCACCTGGCAGCGCAGGATGCCGCCCGGCTTGAGGACGCGGAACGCGTCGCGCAGGTAGCCGAACACGACCTCGCGGCTGGGAATGTGCTGGAAGACGGCGTAGGAGTAGATGAAATCGAATTTGCCATCGGGGTACATCGCCAAGTCCGCGCCGGAGCATTGCTGGGCGAACGCGTTGGCGGTGCGGGCCAGGCGCTCGTGCGCCAGACGGATCATCTCGTCGGAGACGTCGACGCCGTGAATTTCCTTGAAATACCGGCTGAGCGGGCGCATCAGGCGGCCGGGACCGCAGCCGATTTCGAGCGCGGCGTCGCGGCCGGCGAATCGCCCCAACTCCGCCAGTAACTGCTGCACAGTGCCGTCGGCGGTGGAGAAGAACTCCTCGTTGGACTGCTGGCGGCGGCCGAAGGCCACATAGTAATTGGCGTCCTCGGCGGCGCGCCGATTCCAATCGGCGCGCATGGACTCGAGTAAGGTGGTCGTATCCATGTTGCAGTTGCTATTCTAACGTTGTTGCAGTTGCTATTCTAACGTTTATGGCCTTGGCCTTTCGACACGTTTCGATCGCACCGCTGGTGGAATTCGACGCCGCGGCGCCGGACGGCGCGGTAATCGGAGTGGTGGGAGAGAACGGAGCCGGGAAGAGCGTGCTGGCGCGCCTGGCGGGCGGAGCGGAACAGCCCGTGTCGGGCGAGGTGGATGTCCACGGCGGGGCGCGCCTGCTGGGGCCGGACGACCCGCTGAACCTGGCGCCGGCGCCGGTGCTGGCGATCGACCATACGTTCGCCCGGCACGACCTGCTGGTGCGGGAGCGCGCCGCGGCCGCCATCAACCGCTTGCGGCAGGCCGGTTCGACCATCCTGCTGGTGTCGCACGAAGAGGACCTTCTGCGGCGGCTGGCGGACGAGGTCTGGTGGCTGCACGCGGGCAAACTGGCGGCGCGCGGCGACCCGGAGGAGATCCTGGGCGCTTACCGCCAGCACATCGCCGCGCGAGTGCGTGCGTGGGGAGGGACGATGAGCACTCCCATCAACCCGCGCTTTTTCCGCGGCGACGGGCGCGCCGAGATCGTCGGTGTGGAACTCGGCGGCGAGGATGGCAAACCCACCATGGCATGGCGAAGCGGCGAGCTGGTGACCGTGAAGATTAGGGTGAGGTATCAGGCGCTGGTGGCCAATCCGGTGGTGGGGATGATGATCCGCACGCGCAGCGGGTTCAACGTCTACGGCACCAATACGGAACTGGAGCGATTGCGGCTGGGGCCGGTGCGCCAGGGCGGCATGCTGGCGGTGAGCTTTCAATTCCGTTGCGACTTGTGCCCGCAGGAATACACGCTGACAGTGGCTTCCCACGACCCCGACGGGGTTTGGCACGAGTGGCTGGAGGACGCCGTGGCGTTCCTGGTGGCCGACAGCCGGTACACGTCCGGCGTGGCGAACCTGCACGCGCAGGCAAGTTTCGCCGTGGTGGGGTAACGGACTGGTGCCCGCGCTGCAGCGGGCACCCTACTGGATCGGCAGCAGGACCGTGTTGCTCACCACTTTATTGACCGTCACCGTGAGCTCGAAGTCGCCGCCCGTGGGCGCGCCGCTCCCCAGCGTGAACTGCACGGCGTCGATGCCGACGGCCCCCGGTAAAGCATAGGCGCTCTGCGCCGCGAAACTGGCCGTGGCTACTTGAACGCTGGCCGGGTCGGTCAATGCGAACGCCGGCAATTCCGGTACTGGCAGGCCCTCCGGCCGTGCCGGAGTGGTTGGGCCGAAGCCGGTGCCGTATAGAGTGAGTTGCTCGCCCGCCTTCGCCCGGGAGGCTTCGGTCACCAGCGTGCCGTCCTGGTGAAACGCCAGCCCGTACGCCTTCTGATTCGAAATGAAGGCGAACAAGCCGGGGGCATCCTGCGCGACGGTGAAACTGGCCGTGACCTGGGCCTGTTCGGGCGTGGTTACCACCAGGCTCGACGGGCCCAGCGGCGTGGCTGCCGGCAATTGCGCGTTGATTTGACTCGGCGACACATAGTACAGCGGCAGCAGTTGGCCGCCGATCGAGACCGTCACCCCAGCCAAGGTCTGTGGCAGGGTGCTAGCCGTGTTGTTTTGCACACTGTCGGCCAGGTTCACACCGAAAATCGTAATCGCCGAACCGGGAGCCACGGCGCTGGAGGGAGTGGGTCCGGCGCCGTTGGTCACCGCGCCAGTCGGCAGGTAGGGAACGGTCTTAAAGAGGGCCGTCACCGCGCGCGGCTGGCTCATCACGACCGTGCCGAACGGCTCGATACCGCTCAGGTCGCCGCTCCAGTTGCTGAATTGATAGCCCGGCAACGGGCTCAGGCTGATGTTGACCACGGTACCGGCGTTGTAGTATCCGTCCGGCGAGGCGGGCTGCAGGCTCCACGTAGCCGCGTTGGCGGGGCTGGTGGCCGTCACCAGTTGGTTCATCAACTGATAATTGGCGGTTACCGTGGTGGCCTTGGCCGGCGCTGCGATAACCAGGTTGCCGGGTCCGGCTCCGGTAGACCATCCCACCAGTTGCTGCCGTGATCCGACTCCCGCCGGCACGCTGGCCGGCGCGCTGATCGTCACTTGCGATCCCAGCGGCGGCTGCACCGTGCAGGGCGTCGAGCAGGAGGTCCCATTTATGCTCACCGACAGGCTGGTCAGCGTGCTGTTCACTGTCAATTGCCCCAACTGCTGGTACGACGCCGTGTAGGTCGCGCCCTGCGCCGCCGCGTTGGGAGACGCGACAGTCACGGTCTGCGCTTCCGGTCCGCCATTGGACCAGCCGGTGAAGCTCCACAAGTGGCCTTGCGCATCGGTCTGGGTGGCCGGCGCCGAGAAGGTATGGATCGAGCCCACAGCCCAGGCGAAGGCCCACACGTTCCAGTTGCTCCGCCCATCCACAGTCAGACTGAGCCCGGTGGGTGAGGTGAGGAAAGTGTTCAGCGAGCCAGGCGTAAAGTTTGCCGTCAGGGTGACCGGGTCGGAGGATAGAGGCACCGTGTAAGGATGATTGACGGCCCCGCCATCGCTCCATGAAGAGAACACCCAGTAATTGCCCGTCAAATCCTGCTGCGCCGACACCGCCGACACGTTGTGAACGGATCCCCAGCCCAGAGATTCCGTGAAGGGAGCCGTGGTCGGCTCGGTATCGACCACCAGTCTGAGTCCCTGCGGCTGCGAGGCGAAAGTGACCGTCTCGGCCTTGCTGAAATTGGCCGTCACCGTTAAGGGCCGATCGAGTGAGACGGTATCGGTCACTCCCGCAATCGTCTGGTCGGGGCCGGGCGTCCATCCGACGAATGCGTACCCGATGCTGGGAACGGCCGTAAAGACCAGCGGGGTGCCGGCGAGATACAACGTCGGTCCCGGAGAGCCCATCACGGCCCCGTTCAACCAGATCTGGCCCGGCAGTCCGCCGCAGGACACGGTTCCGCAATTATTGGTGGTGGCGACGGTGAGTGCGAACGAGGTGGTGAAGTTCGCTGTATATTGGGTTGTATTGGCGGTGGCCGTCACCCAAATCTCTTGCGAAATCTGCGTTGTGTTCGAGTACGTCCAGTTCTGAAACGTATACACCGTGGTAGCCGTGCCGAATGGCTGCTGGGTAGCGGCCACATCCAGCGAATGGCCGGTTCCGACCGCCCAGGTGAAAGTCTGCGTCTGCCAAAAGAGCTGGCCGTCCACCAGGAATTGTTGTCCGGGGGGCGACGTTGAAACAGTCACCACCACACTCTGCGCGCTGGCGTGCGGCGCAACCGCCAGACAACTGAAAACAGCGGCCGCCGTCAAGACGAGCCTTGCCACAACGTTTCTGATCAAGCCGGATTTTGCGCTGGAGCGGTCGAACATTTCTGACACCAGGAGCCTCGATTCCGTCGTGAGTATACGCGTAAACCCGCAGAAATACACGACTAACTTTGGTAATGGCGGAATTGCTAGCCATTTCGATCATTGATTCACATCCGATTTGGTTCTGTAATTCGAATAGTCGCGTGAGGACTATATTGTATGCGTGGGACAAGACTATTCTTTTCGATTGCCATGACGCTTTTGACGGCTGGAGCCGGGCGGTCCGTCGCCCAGACCTTTGGAACCGTGGTGCCAATCGGCGGCACGCCCGCCGATATCGCCCTGGATGAGCCGCGGGGCGTCTTGTACATCGCGGATTTTGGCTGCGCTTGCATTGACGTGATGTCGCTCGCCGACAACACCATTCACACCTCGATCAACGTGGCCCCGTTTCCTGCGGCGATCGCCCTGTCGCCCAGCGGGCAATATCTGGTGTCGGTCCACTATGCCAACTTCGGCAGCACCACGTCCAATGTGCCGCCCGCTGGCGGCAACCTGATCACAGTGATCGATCTGAACAACAGCCAGGCGCAGACCACCTACGCACTGGCCGCATCGCCGCTAGGGGTAAGCTTCGTAAACACACTCAACGGCGACCAGGGTGGCCTGGCGGTGATCGCCACCACCGCGAATATAATGACACTCGATCCGGAAACCGGAGAGATCAATATCCTGATTTCGATGGCCGACATCCCGAGCCCGATTCCGCAGTCTGCGCCGTACTATACGGGTCAATTCACCCAAGCCACCGTCAATACGTCGGCCGATGGTTGGACCGCATGGGGTGTTTTCGGCGGCGGAACGGGCACGCAGCCGGGGTTCTGGTTTAACGGGTTCAATGGCGCTTTCAAGGCGGAAACTTGGATTACCACGCCGGCGCTGGAGCCGCGCGTCAGCGTATCCGGGGACGGCTCGCACGCCATGATCGGCTGGGCTCAGTTCAATCAGAATTTCAGCATGGTCGCCGAGTATCCGAACAACATCCTGCTCAAAAATGTCACCGGCCACGCCTGGGATTCGGTCAACAATATCCTCTACGCGCAAATCCCCGATGCAGCCATGGCCACTGGAACCCCTCTCGCCGGTTCCAATCAGTCGTCACCGTTCACCGCGCCGATGCCGGCTCTCCTTGTCATGGATGCGGACAACCTGACCTTCCGGGAGCGGCTCACGCTCCAGGAGAACTTGGTCGGCCGGGCGATATTGAATAAAGCGGTCAGCGTGATGTACGCCGTTTCCGATAGCGGTGTGACCATCCTTCCAGTGGGTTCGCTCAACCAGTACCACCGGGTCCAGCCGGGCCAGGAGGATGTCCTGATCCAGACCAGCTTCTGCAACCAAGCCCAGTCCAGCCAGACCTTTACGCTCGCCGATCCGGGTGGAAATCACACCGATTTCGAGCTGACTCCAGGTCCCGGTATTGTGGTTTCGCCTTCCTCGGGCGTCACGCCGGCCACCATCACGGTGACCGCGAATCCGTCCGCCTTCGCCGGCGCGCTGGGCACCACCGTGGTGCCGATCAAGATCAGTTCGGCATCCGCCATCAACCACCCGATTCCGGTGCGCGTGCTGGTCAACAACCCGGACGAGAACCAGCGGGGCACGGTGGTCAACGTTCCCGGCGTTCTGAGCGATATTCTCGCGGACAACAGCCGCAACCGCTTCTATATTACCCGCCAGGACCGCAACCAGGTGCTGGTCTTTAACGGCGCCACCAGCCAGTTGATCGCGACCCTGCGCACCATGACCACGCCCACCGGGATGGCTATCACTCAAGATAATAAGTACCTGTTGGTCGCCAGCTCCGATTCTCAATTAGTGAACCAGTTCGACCTGGACGCGCTCCAGCCGGTGACACCGATCACGCTGTCGGGGGCGCATTTCAGCGATTTTGGCCGGTCGATCGCAGTGGCCAATGGCGCCATCCTGGCGTTGTCGATTGACGGCATAACGTCTGACGGCGACGTGTCCGTGCTCGACTTGGTTAACAAGGTAAACACTTCACTGGCAACCCTGGGACCCTGGTCGAACGATTCCGGGGGGGTTTCTCCTAAGTCCGTGCTGACCGCCTCTTCCAACGGGGCCTACGTTTTAATGGCTGGGCCCGATGGTCGCGTCTATCTCTACAGCGCTGCGGCTGGCAGTTTTGTGGCCGCGCGGCAGGACTATTCGTCTTTGTCCGGCTCGTACGGCGCCTCCAGTTTCGACAACTTTGTGGTTGGCAGCGCCTACCTCAACTCATCGCTGGTGCCGATGGGCGCCTTCAATACCGCCGGCGGCGATCCCTCCGGCTTCGCCTTCGTCGATCAGAACAACACCGCCAGCGGCTACTTCACGACGGCTCCTAGCGCAAGCAGCCCGGGCACGATTCAGTTCTTCTCGCCCCTCTCATCCGCTAGTGAAAGCCCCATCCCGATGGTGGAGGCGCCGCTCCTCCCCTTCAGTGGCAGCAGTCCGACCGGCGCCACCGCTGGTGCGGCTTCGACCACGGCCTATCCCAGCCCCGATGGCACTGTTTCCAACAACGGATCGGGGGTCAACTCCAATGACCAGTTGAACAATTTCATCCGCACCGTGGCTCCGCTGCCCGCCTCCAACGAGATCATCGTGCTGACCACTTCCGGCTTCACCGTCCTGAGCCAGGACTATGCAGCCGCCTTCGTGCCGCCGGTGATCACCAGCTTGGTGAACGCCGCCAATGGCACGGCGCCGGTTGCGCCGGGCGGCCTGATCACCGCCTGGGGCACCAACATGAGCCCGGTCAGCCTGGTCGCTTCGCAAGTCCCACTGCCGACGGCGCTGGGGCAGTCCTGCCTGAGCGTCAACGGTACGCCGGTGCCGCTGTTGTTCGTTTCGCCTACCCAGGTCAATGCGCAGTTGCCGAACAACGTCCTGGGTCCCTCCACCGTCAGCATTCACACACCGGGCGGTGTCAGCAACAGCTTCCACTTTACGGTTCTGTCGGCCGCGCCGGCCGTCTTCATGTCCGGCAGCGCCGGGCCAGTCACGGGCCTGGCCACCGTCGTTCGCGCCGCCAACAACCAGCTCGTCACCCCCACCAATCCAATCCGTCAGGGAGACACGCTGGTGATTTATCTGACCGGCATGGGTCTCACCTCTCCTTCAGTGGCGGCCGGCGTGCCCGCGCCGCTCAGCCCCCTGGCCTCGGCGTCGGATGTTCCCAAAGTATCGTTGGGCGGCACCTCACTGGATATCCTATACGCTGGCCTGGCGCCCGACGAGATTGGCGTCTACCAGATCAACGTGGTGGTTCCCAGCGGTGTCACCCAGGGCTTGAACGAGCCTCTAGTGATCAGCCAGGGCAGCGGCCTTGGCGCCAACACCACGCTCAACGTGCGGGTGGTGGCCAACTAGTCTTGGCCCGGAGAAGGATATGAAAACGATTGGAAAGACGTGTCTGCTTCTCGCCTTCGGCTGCTGTGTCTTCGCCCAGCAATGGGAAGTGGGAGGCATCGGCGGTGTAGGATTCCTCGACACCGTCCATGTGAGCACCACCACCGCCGGTTCGGCCACCGCCGGATTCGCCCCCGGCGCGGTCGCCGGCGCATTCTTCGGGCAGAACCTCAACGCGCACTGGAGCGGCGAGATCCGCTATGAGTTCTTCGCCAGCAGCCTCAAGCTTTCCGGCGACGGCACTTCGGCCTCATTCAGCGGCGTTGACCACGCCATCCACTACGACCTGATTTACCATACCAACCGGAAGACGTCGCCCGTGCAGTTCTTTGTGGCGGTCGGCGGCGGTATGAAGGTCTTCGTCGGCACTGGCGCGCAGGAGGCTTACCAGCCTCTGCAGCAGTTCGGATACTTCACCCAAACCCACCAGCTCAAACCGATGCTCAGCGCCGGCGGCGGCATCATCTACAAGTTGAGTGACCGTCTTTACCTCCGCACCGAGATACGCGATTTCATCACCCCGTTCCCCACCAACGTGATCACGCCGCCCGAGGAGCCACCGGGCCACCAAGTCACATACGGCAAGGTGCTGCAGAACTTGGTTCCCATGGTGGACATCGAGTACAATTTTTGACGGGCGGGGCGCAGTCACACACTGCGCGCTCACTGGCAAGTTTCGACAAAAAAGGTCGCGGCCGTCCGCGACCTTTTTTTGTGGCGTCGATGATGTGGCGCACGCACTTTTGCGTGCCGCGTCGGCACTCCTGCCGACGCCCGGCAGGTCGGGGACCTGCCCCACCCTTACATGTGGTACAGCATTAGGTACACCACCACGCCCGTCACGCTCACGTATAGCCAGATGGGCAGGGTCCAGCGCGCGATCCGCCGGTGGGCATCGTAGCGGCCGGAGAGGCTGCGGCGCAGCGTGATGATCGCCAGCACCGGAACCGCGGCGGCCAGCACCGTGTGCGTGCCCAGTATGCTCAGATACAGGGCGCGCAACGGCCCGGTGTGTTGAAACTGCACGTGCCCGACTTGCAGGTGATAGACCACGTAGCACACCAGAAACGTACAGGAGACGACGAACGCCGCCGTCATGACCCGGCGATGGGTTTCTCTCCGCTTGCGCCGGATCAGCAGGTAACCCCACACCAGCAGAACGGCCGCGGTGGCGTTCAAGAGGGCGTTGATCGAAGGGAGAACTCCGTTCATGGTATTTCGCAGCCTTGGCAGGCGGAAGCGCCTGCCCCACTATCTTCACGCCGTGCTGTGCGTGCTCTTCTGCGCGGCCATGATTCCCGACGCTGCCAGCAACACCAACCCGAAGGCCAGCGTCACCAGCAGGCTCGTCATCGCTCCCGGTTGCGCATTCGGCAGCGCCAGCGTGTGATTCAGCAGCGCGATCGAATACGTGAGCGGGTTGGCCCACATCAGCGCGCGCACCCAACCGTGCGCGGTGGCCATCGGGAACAGCGACCCCGAGACCATCCACATCGGCACCAGCAGCAAATTCATAATCGCATGAAATCCAGCCGTGGATTCCATCCGCCAGGCAATCACGAATCCGAGGCCGGTGAGCGTAAATGAAATCAGCAGAATCGCCAAAGCTACCGGAACCAGTTCCAGCACCCCTATGCGCACACCTGCCAAAGGCGCGAAGCAGAGGAAAATCAGGCCCTGCACCCAGGCCAGCGTGGCCGACCCCAAGATCTTGCCTAGCACCAGGCTGGTGCGTGGCGCCGGAGAGACCATCATCGATAACAAAAATCCCTCGCGCCGGTCTTCGATGATCGAGATAGTCGAAAAGATCGCCGAAAACATCACCGTCAGCACCAGGGCGCCCGAGTAATAACGCGCCAGGTCGTTCGATCCGGAGCCGATCAGCAGCCAGAAGACCAGCGGAGACGCCACCACGCCCAGCACGCGGCTTTTCTGGCGCCAGAAGCGGACCAACTCACGCTGCCACAGGGTGGCGGCGGGCAGCACGAAGCTATTCAATCTGCGCCCCCGTTTCGCGCACGAACACGTCCTCGAGGGTCGGCTTGTGCAGTCCCACCGATTGGATGGCGCCCGGAAACGCTTCCACCACTTCGGCGATGAAACGGTGCCCGTTTTCGATTTCCACGCGCACCTGGCCGTCCACCTGGCTGGCGTGCAATCCGAAGCGCTGCTCGATGGAACTCGCCAGGGCCTTCGCGTCTTCCGCCTCCAGCACCACCACGTCGCCGCCTATACGCGCGCGCAGCGCCTGCGGGCTGCCCTCCGTCACCACCTGTCCGCGATGCAGCAGCACCAGCCGGTTGCAGCGGTCGGCCTCTTCGAGAACGTGCGTGGTAAGCAGAATCGTCACGCCCTCCTGATCGCGCAGCCGCTCGATGTGGCGCGTCAAATCGCGCCGCGCCGCCGGATCGAGGCCGGTCGACGCCTCGTCCATCAGCAGCACCGGCGGCCGGTGCAGCAGCGCCTTGGCGATCTCGACGCGACGGCGCAGCCCGCCCGAAAGCTTCTCCACCAGGTCCTTGCGGCGGTCCTCCAGGCCCAGTTGCGTCATCGAGTGTTCCATGCGCTCCCGCAACAACGCTCCCGAAAGCCCGTGCAGATGGCCCTGCGCGCGCAGGTTCTCTTCCACCGTCAGCGCTTTGTCGAGGCTCTGCGTCTGGAACACCACGCCCACCTGGCGCCGCACCGCCGCCCGGTCGCGCACCACGTCGCAGCCGCCGATCACCGCCCGCCCTTCGGTCGGCGCCATCATCGTCGACAGGATGCGGAAGAGCGTCGACTTGCCGCCGCCGTTCGGCCCCAGCAGGCCGAAGATTTCACCCGGCGCCACTTCGAAGTTGACGTTGAGCAGAGCCGTACGTTCGCCGTATCGATGCGTCAGGTTTTCAACTTGAATCACAGGCCAGGCCTGTCGAGGAGCATCAACCCGTAGAGAAACGGCAGGTACACCACCGAGGTGAGCAGAACGCCGCGCGCGCGCGCCAGAGTCCGCTCACGGGCCACCCGCACGCCCGCATACAGGAACCACAGCCCGAGCAGCAACGCTCCCGCCAGGTAGATGCGCCCCGACATTCCCAGCATACCCGGAACCAGGCTGACCGGGATCAGCGCCAGGCCGAAGAGTACGATCTGCCGCGCCGTGGACCGGCCGTCCGGTTCCACCACCGGCAGCATCCGTATCCCAGCGCGCGCGTAATCTTCTTTATACATCCAGGCGATTGAATAGAAATGCGGAAACTGCCAGAGGAAGAGGATCGCGAACAGCACCCACGATTCCGCCGTCAGCCGTCCCGCCGCGGCCGCGTAGCCGATTACCGGCGGCATCGCGCCCGGAATGGCGCCGATGGTGGTGGACCACCAGGTGCGCTGCTTGAGCGGCGTATAGAAAAACAGGTAGCTGGCCAGCGTGAACGCGCCGATCCAGGCGGCCAGCGGATTTACGCCCGCCCACAAATCGGCAAATCCGGCCACCGAAAGCGCCACACCGAAAGCCAGTGCCGGCCCCGAGGCCAGCCGTCCCGAAGGCAGCGGCCGGTCCGCCGTGCGCCGCATTCGTGCGTCGGCCTCCCGTTCCAGCCACTGGTTGAGCGCGGCCGTGCCCGATGCGATCAGCCCCGTTCCCAGCATGGTGTGGAACAACCGCAGCACGCCGACGTGCTGGAGAAACTCGCTCCAGCCGCCAGTCGCTGCCAATCCGAAAAAGTAGCCGATTCCGGTGCTCATCAGAATCAGCCAGGTGATCCGCGGCTTGGTCAGCTCAATGTAATCGCGCATGTGTGGGATCGTTTGGCCGCCCGCTTCGCTTGACGGGCATGATTATGAGATGCATCCGCAGTGGAGCAAGCTTCCCAAAACCCGCCCCAAATTCGCCCTCTCGTCGACATCATCCGTTCAGCCGGCCATCCGCGCGCCCGTTCAGTGTTGAAGTTCCCAACGCTTCGGCGCGTCCCAACGATCGCCAGCGACTTTTCATTGTAATCGGTCCGGGCCTAGTGGCGCAGCCTGTCCGGACGGCTGTCAAGCCTGCCAGACTCGCGCACGGCAGGCAATACTGCCCGTGCCACGGCCGCTCAGAACGGCCACTTCCATCCGTTGATTTCCGGGCTGTCGACGCCGTGCTCGTAGGCGTAGTTGCGGCAATCGATCTGCATGTTGCGGAAGCGCTCCTTGGCGTGCGCGCCGATGCGCTGCAGGCGGGGCGTGCGGTCGATCGCGTCGATGGCCAGGCTGAAGCGGTCGATCTCGTTGTTGATCGCCAGCTCCATGGGCGTGTTGATGTTGCCCTTTTCCTTGTAGCCGCGCACGTGCATGTTGTTGTGATTGGTGCGGCGGTAGGCCAGCCGGTGAATCAGCCACGGGTAGCCGTGGAAGTTGAAGATGACCGGCTTGTCGACGGTGAACAGCGAATCGAAATCGCGGTCGGTCAATCCGTGCGGATGCTCGGTGCTTGGTTGCAGCTTGAAGAGGTCGACGACGTTGATGAAGCGGATCTTGACGTCGGCGAATTCCTTGCGCAGCAGAACCGTGGCGGCTAGCGCCTCCTGCGTCGGAATATCGCCGGCCGAAGCCATCACCAAGTCGGGTTCGCCGCTCGAATCGGTGCTGGCCCATTCCCAGATGCCGATGCCCTTAGTGCAGTGCTGAATAGCGGCGTCTATATCCATATACTGCAAGTGCATCTGCTTGTCGGACACGATCACGTTGACGTAGTTTTCGCTCTTCAGGCAATGCGCGGCGACCGAGAGCAGGGAATTCACGTCGGGCGGAAGATAGATGCGCGTGACGGTGGCGCTCTTGTTGACCACCACGTCGAGGAATCCGGGATCCTGGTGAGTGAAACCGTTGTGGTCCTGCCGCCATACCGTGGACGTGATCAACAGGTTCAGCGAAGCCACGTGTTGCCGCCACGACAGGTGATTGGAGATCGAGAGCCACTTGGCGTGCTGGTTGAACATCGAATCGATCACGTGCACGAAGGCCTCGTAGCTGGAGAGAAAGCCGTGACGCCCACTCAGCAGGTAGCCTTCGAGCATTCCTTCCACGGTGTGTTCGCTGAGCATTTCGATCACGCGGCCGTCGGGCGCGAGCTCGGTGCCATCGGCATCCTCGGGGAAATACTGGGCGATCCAAAACTTCCTGGCAACCTGGTAAATGGCGTCCAGCTTGTTGGACGTGTTCTCATCGGGGCCGAAGACGCGGAAGTTCTCCATGTTCATCTTCATCACGTCGCGCAGGAAAACGCCGAGCGGGCGCGTGTTTTCGGCTTCCGATTTTCCGGGCTGCTCGATCGCGAACCGATAGCCGCGGAAATCCGGCAGCCGCAAGGCGCGCTTGAGGATGCCACCGTTTGCGTGCGGGTTGGCGCTCATGCGGCGCGCACCGGTTGGCGCCAGGTCTTTCAACTCCGGCCGCAGCTTGCCGGCGGCATCGAACAACTCTTCCGGTTTCTGGCTGCGCATCCAGTTTTCCAGTAGGGCCAGTTGGTCGGGGTTCTTTTTGACATCGGGCAGCGGAACCTGGTGCGCGCGCCAGAAGCCTTCCAATCGGTGGCCGCCCACTTCGAGCGGCGCGCCCCAGCCCTTGGGCGTTCGCATCACGATCATCGGCCAGCGCGGGCGCTCGGCCACGCCTGTGGAGCGCGCCTCCTGGCGCACGCGTCGGATTTCGGCGATGGCGTGCTCGACGGTGGCGGCCATGGCCTGGTGCATCGAATCCGGGTCCGATCCCTCCACGAAGTACGGCGTCCACCCATATCCGCGCATCAGTTGCTCCAGCTCTTCGTGGCTGATGCGCGCCAGCAGCGTGGGATTGTTGATCTTGTAGCCGTTGAGATGGAGGATGGGCAGCACCGCGCCGTCGCGCACGGGCGAGAGGAATTTGTTGATGTGCCAGGAGGTCGCCAGCGCGCCGGTTTCGGATTCGCCATCGCCCACCACCGCTGCCACAATCAACTCCGGGTTGTCGAACGCCGCGCCGCAAGCGTGGGAAAGCACGTAGCCGAGCTCGCCGCCTTCATGGATCGAGCCGGGAGTTTCCGGCGTGCAGTGGCTGCCGATCCCGCCGGGAAAAGAGAATTGCTTGAAGAACTCGCGCATCCCCTCTTCGTCCTCGCTCTTGTCGGGATAGATTTCCGAGTATGTGCCTTCCAGGTATACCGGCCCCAGCACGCCCGGCGCGCCATGTCCCGGCCCGGCCATGAAGATCATGTCCAGATCGTATTCCTTGATCAGCCGATTCAAGTGAAGATAGGCGAACGACAGGCCGGGGCTCGATCCCCAGTGCCCGAGCAGGCGGTTCTTGATGTGCTCGGGCCGCAGCGGCGACTTCAGCAGTGGGTTTTCGACCAGATAGATCATGCCCAGGGCGAGGTAGTTGCAGGCTCGCCAGTATGCATGCGTGCGGCGCAGATCCTCGGCGCTCAACGGCGCTCCCGAGATCGTGGATCGCGCTTCGCCGTAAGCACTCAGGTCAAACGCGGGCTTGGTATCGGCTGCGGCAGATGGCATTTTGGGGCTCCCTTTTACAGCTTACCTTGCTCAAATGACGATTCGGTTTCGGCGTTCGTGGCGCGGGCTGTCGAGCCGGCTGAGCCGACAGTCATCGCGGCTTTTCTTGCTTTCGGCGATGGAACTGATTGTTCCCCGACAGGCGCTACTGCGCCGCTGGGTGCATCGCCTGCTTGGCGAATTCGCCCGATGGATTCAGCGTGTAGTTCCAGTCGCTGATCAGCGTGGGACCCCATTCCGGGTCGAAGCACCACACCATCCAACTGATGCCCCTGCTTTCCAGGTACTTGATAATCGACGGCCCGTACGACGGCGGCCTTTCGAACCCGCCGAATTCGGTAGCGACCACTGGGTAAGTGGCGGCGGCGAAACCGAAGTCCTCTTCCCATTTGGGCTCCCACGGCTGCGGCCGCTTGTTGGCATAGGGATGAACCACGTAGCCGACGCCCTCGGCGGCGACGGGAGCGAGGATTACCGGAGTCAAATCGTACGCCCAATCGAAACCGGCCACCAGCGGTATCGCCTTGGCGTTGTTCGCGCGGATGATGGCGATCAGGTTTTCGTTGATCTTCTTCCAGTCGTCCCACGAGACCGGGCCAAGCTGGTTGCGGAAAGTGGTTGGCTCGTTGAAGAGCTCGAAGAAGGCCACCGTGTTGTGGCCGGCGAAGTGGCGGGCCATGATGCGCCAGAATTGGTACGTCTCCTGGAGCGAAGTATCGTACATCGGGTCCTGAAAGACGCCGGTCGTGAGATTGCCGATGGAATGCCAGTCGAGGTCGACGTACATCCCCAGGTCGGTCGACCACTCCACGGCCTGGTCGAGCAGCTTGAGATACTCGGCCGGCGTTCGCTCCCGCCATGCGACCGGGTGGACGGGGATGCGCACCACGTGGGTTCCCATCTCGGCCACTTTGACGAAGTGCTCGCGGTTCCAATGGCCCTGCATTTCGAGCTTGTCGGGATCGGAGATCGAAAGGCCGCGGAAGAGCACGGTCGAGCCTTGCGGGTCGACGAACTTGTTGCCCTTCACCGAAATCAACGGCAGCTTCTTGGCGTTGGCGGTGTAAGGACGGACGCCGGCGCCGGTATCGTGCCACCAGGTGTGCGTGCGCGCCGCGGGAGCGGTCTGCGCCTGCGCCGCACTGGCAACGAGCGCGGCGCCGAGCGAAATCCGGATGATGGAGTAACTGGTTGAGAATCGCATAGGGATCAGATTGCTATTCATAACCCATTGCTCGGCGGAACGAAAGGGGGTGGGTGGCAAATCGAGAAGCGATTACTGCGGGGGATGATTCGGAAAGTTGACCTTGCGCTCCAATTCGAGCACCCGTTCTTCGAGGCTGCCGACGCGTTTCCTCACCGCAGCCCAACCCTCTTCGATCATGACAACGCGCGTCTGGTTGCTTTCCGCGAACCCGTAGAACGCCTTCGAAAGCTTCGTTTCGACGGCGGCAATCCTGTCGACGAGCACATCGTGCAGGCGATCCATTTCCGAGCGGAGCAGGGCCACATCCTGTTTCGTTGCGGGCGCGTCCTCATTTTCCATCGATCTGCTCCTCTTGTATTTTACTTCAGAAAATGCGGCTATCCCATCTGCTGGGGTACGCTGGTCTCTTGGACGCGAAAACTATGGATGCCGACGAGTTGCGGGCACTGCGCCGGAAGCAGAACGATTTCACCGACCAGCTTCGCGATCTCGGCTGGTACCACAGCTTCGAGTTGCCCGACGGAACGGCCATTCGCGGCTTCATGAGCCTGGAATGGCAGCGCGAACGCTGGTCCCGCTTCCCCATCCCCGCCGATCTCACCGGCAAGCGCGTGCTCGATATCGGCGCCTGGGACGGCTGGTTCAGCTTCGAAGCCGAGCGCCGCGGCGCCGCGGTGACATCCGTCGATTGCCAGGAGCAGGCGAACTATCTCGACCTACACCGCAAACTCGGCTCCAAGGCCGACTATCGCAATCTCGATCTGTTCGAATTGCCCTGGGTGGACCTGGGCAAGTTCGACATCGTCTTCTGTCTGGGTGTGCTCTATCACCTGAGACATCCGTTATGGGGCCTGGAGATCCTCTGCGGCCTCTCGACCGAGCTCGTCATCGTGGAAACCTTCGTCATCGATGGCGCCAACTGGCAAGAACATGTGAGCGACATTCCCAGAATGGAGTTCTACGAAACCACCGAGCTCAACGGCAATTTCGACAACTGGAACGGCCCGACGGTCGGTTGCGTTATGGCGATGTGCCGCGCGGCCGGATTCGCGCGGGTGGAACTGCTTGCCGCCGATCCCGAGAACGCCGTGGTGGCGTGCTTCCGCAAGTGGCTGCCGGAGCCCGCCGAACCGGCCCAGGAACCGCCCGAACTGGTGGCGGCAATCAATCCGACGACCCAGGGCGTGAACTTCAATTCCAGGCGCGACCACGATATCGACTGCTGGTTCCGCACGAGCTCGGCGATGCCATCGAAAGAGGAGTTGCTGCTGGAGGTCGGCGAGTTCGGCGCTGCCGCGACGCTGGTCGCTCCGGACAGCGGAATCTACTGGGCCAAATTCACCCTCCCTCCCGGCTTGCAAGCGGGCTGGAACGACGTGCGGCTGCGCCTGGCCAACAGCCGTTTCGGCGCAGCGCAGCGCATCGCCATCGATATGCCGCGGTCGGCGGAGCGCATCGTGATCGCCGGCGTGCGCGATTCGCTTCACTGGGAAGCCAACACAGTGAATATCACCGAAAGCGGTCACCTTTCTTGCTGGGTGGAGGGCCTGCCGGAGAACGCCGACCGGGGTAACCTCCGGCTGTGGCTGGGCGATGCGCGCATGGCCATCACGTTCACCGGCGAGCCCATCGAGGGCCGCCGCCAGATCAACGCCAAAGCTCCGCCGGATTGCCCTAAGGCCGAGCTGCCCTTGCGCGTGGAATGCGCCGGCGTGATGTCGGATCCGGTGACCGTGAAGGTGGTTTGAGAGCGGATCCGTCGATTTCCGGCAGAACCTGCCGGTTTTTTGTCAAAAACAAAGCACTTAACCCCTGTTTTTCGGCAGATTCTGCCGGAAATGACCGCCGTGCATTTTCCTGGGCAATCCGCCCGGCTGTAAGCTGGATTTGTGGGGGGATGCGAGTGAAGCGTGGCTGGCGGCCCTGCGCGATTCTGCTGCCGGGGCTTCTGATCGCGCTGGCGGCCGGCGCGTGGGACGCCGTGGAAGGCCGCAACGGCTCAGTTCCAGGCGCGCCTCACGCGGCGGCGATCAGCATCGATTATCCGCAGGATGGATCGATTTTCCCGCCGGAGATCATGCCTCCCCAATTCCTCTGGCGCGATGCCGCGATCGGCGTCGGCTTGTGGCGCATCGACGTCACGTTCGGCGATGGCACGCCGCCGATTCATGCGACCTCCGAAGGCGAGCGCGTGCGCATCGGCAAGATCGATCCGAATTGCGTCGCCAGCACCAACGCGCCACCCACGCTGACGCCCGAAATGGCGGCGGCGCATTCCTGGAGGCCGGACACTGCAACATGGCACGCCATCCAGCGGCATTCGGTCTCGAGCGTGGCGACGATGACTATCACCGGCTTCCGCGCCGGCGCGCAGGATCAAGCCGTCTCGCGCGGCAGCATCACCATTCACACATCAAGAGATGCGGTGGGCGCGCCGATCTTCTACCGCGACGTGCCGCTGATGCCCTCGGAGCTGGAGAAAGGCGTGATCAAACCGCTGGCCGCGCAGGCGTTGCCGCTGGTCGCGTGGCGCGTTCGCAACGTCGGCGAATCGAGCAGCCGCGTGGTGATGGAAAACCTGCCGGTGTGCGCCAACTGCCATTCGTTCTCGGCCGACGGCAAGACGATGGGAATGGACCTGGACGGCCTGCAGGGCAACCGCGGAATGTATTTCCTGGCGCAGGTGGCGCCCGAGATGGCGATCCGCAAGCGAGACGTGATTCAGTGGAGCTCGCCCGAAGGCAAGCTGAAGGGGAACATCCGGATCGGTTTCATGTCGCGGGTTTCGCCGAATGGGCAATATGTGGCGACCACGGTCAATCCCGCCGCGATGACGCCGTCCGCCGAAACGCCTCCGAGCAACTATTACGTGGCCAATTTCAAGGACTACCGATTCCTCCAGGTCTTCTATCCGACGCGCGGAATTGTGGGCTGGTACAGCCGCCAGACGGGAGTCCTGCGGCCGCTCGCCGGCGCCGACGACCCACGGTACGTGCAGATGGGTGGGGTGTGGAGTCCCGACGGCCAGTACCTGGTATTCGCGCGCGCCGCGGCCACCGACCCCAATCCGCCGGGCGTGCCGCTGGCGAAATTCGCCAACGATCCGAACGAGCTGCAAATTCAATACGACCTCTACCGGATTCCGTTTCACAACGGCGCGGGAGGTGTGGCGGAGCTGGTTGCAGGCGCGTCGCGCAACGGCATGAGCAACACGTTTCCCAAGGTGTCGCCGGATGGGCGGTGGATCGTGTTCGTCCAATGCCGCAACGGCCAGCTCATGCGTCCCGACAGCCAGTTGTACATTGTTCCCGCGGCCGGCGGCGAGGCGCGGCGCATGCGGTGCAACACCGCGCGTATGAATTCGTGGCACAGCTTTTCGCCCAACGGCCGCTGGCTGGTGTTCTCGTCGAAGGCGCGGTCGCCCTACACGCAGATGTTTCTCACCCACATCGACGAGCGAGGCAACGACAGCCCGCCGATTTTGATCGAGAACACAACCGCGGCCAACCGGGCGGTGAACCTGCCGGAGTTTGTGAATATCCCGGCGGATGGTTTGCGGCAGATCGGCGGGCCGGTGATCGACTATTACCGGCTGGTCGACCGCGCGGCGTATCTGCAGAGGACCGGAGCGTATGCGGCATCCGCCGTGAAGTGGCGGCAGGCGCTCGAGCTGAACGCGGACGACGAATTCGCGCATCGCAAGTTGGCAACCGTGTTGATGATGACGGGCCGCCGCGAGGAAGCCGCGGCGCAATTGCGGGAAGCGAACGAGATCCAGCTCCGCGCGGCGCTGGAGGCCGATCCGACTTCCGCGCGGGCGCACAACGATCTCGGCGTCCTGCTGGTCGAGACAGGGCGCGTGGAGGAAGCCGTGACGCAATTCGAGCAAGCGGCCGCCCTGAAGTCCGGTTTCGCCGCGGCGCGGACCAACCTGGGCAGCGCGTTGGCCAAGCTGGGAAAGCTGGACGAGGCGCTGGCCGAGTTGCGCAAGGCGCTTGAATCGGACGCCCGGTATGCGCCCGCGCACTACGAGCTGGGGCTGGTGCTGAGCCGGCGCGGGGATGCGCCGGGAGCGGTGGCTGAATGGCGGAGTGCGCTCGAGATCGACCCGAAATACGCGGAGGCGCACGACAGCCTGGGCGACGCGCTCAATGCGCAAGGGCGCACGGCGGAAGCGCTGGCGCACTGGCGCGCCGCGATCGAGCTCGAACCAAACGATGGGCCGGCGCTTCGGCGGGCGGCGTGGGTGCTGGCGACCTCGCCCGATTCGGCCATCCGGAACGGCGGCGATGCGCTCCAGTTCGCGGTGCGAGCGGTCGAGCTCTCCGGCGGAAGAGATGCGCGGGTGCTCGACACGCTGGCCGCCGCCTACGCGGAGAAGGGCCAATTCACCGACGCCGCGCTGACCGCGCGCCGGGCGCAGGCGCGCGCCATCGAAGAAAACCAGCCCGCGCTGGCGGATGAAATCAAAAGCAGAATTGCGTTGTATGAAGCGGGGCGGGCGTTTCGGGAAGGGGACGCCTCCAGCGTGCGCCCGTGAGCCGGCGCCGCGGGCGCGTCTCATACAACAATCAATAAACCAAGGCGGCTGTATACTGAATTGTGCCAGGGACTCCAAATAGAGAGGACCGGCCAAGCTGACATGCGGAAAGCGACAACGCGCTGATCGCGCAGAGTTGCACAAGGAGGACCCATGGATCCAAGCGAGAAGATCTTCACGAAAGGCCGCGCGGCGATCGCCTGCTGCGCGATGATTGTCCTGCTGGCAGGTTGCAAAAGCGGCGGCAGTGGCAGCGAGAGCAAGGGAGGCGCGGCGTCACCCGCCTCATCCGCCTCCGCGGGCGCGGCGCAACCGGCCCCAAGTGATGTCAAACATAGACTCGGGAACTGCACGAAGCTGCTGATGGATTCGCTTCAGAAGCCCACCGCGTCTTACCACTTTTCCTATAAGGCTCAAGAGAACATAAACCCCAAGTTTCCGATGGATAAGACTGCCAAGCCGGATGTGGGCCCAGTCGAAGTGGAGGCGGATATCTCCCCCGACGAAATCAACCTGACGTCCCTCCGCGGCAAGCAGAAGACACAGCAAAAGGCGGCGAAGACGGATGAGCTTGCCTGGGGCATGGCCGACCTGGAGACCATCGGGCCGATTACCAGCGCAGCCATCATGCTCGCTTTCGGGCAACTAGTGGCGCAGCCGGCGGGTTCCGATACGGCGGGCGGTGTCAGCGCGGACAAATACGAGTTCGACACATCGACGGCGACGGGCGCAACCAAAACCGGGATGGACATCGCCAGAAACATGATCACCAATCTTCAAGTCTCCAAGGGCACGGTCTGGCTCGAAAAGAGCACCGGGAAGCTGGTCAAATTCGATATCGACGCCAGCTTCGCCGACCAGCGCTCCAATGCCTGGAAGGAGCATTACGAGGGCGAAGTCACGCTCAAGTAG
>DASWZP010000020.1:0-7733 GCA_036404395.1 Bryobacteraceae bacterium
CCCTCCTGCCGCGATGCGCAATCGCTGGTCGAGATTTCCACGCGCGGCAACCGATGGGTCACGGTAGCGCAATATCGCTTCTTCAAGGATGCACACGTGTTCGACGGGGTCGCCGGCGAGAACCACGAGCTTCCGGTGAACTGGCGCAACGGTAACCGTTCTTATTACCTGGCCGGGACTCACGTCAGCGACAACTTCTTCCAGGTAGTGGGAATTCCGGTCGCCATGGGGCGGCCCATCGAGCGCGGCGAAACGGACGCGGCGGTGGTGACGTACGGCTTCTGGAGAAATCGCCTGAACGGCGATCCGAACGTGCTCGGCCGCAAACTGGAGCTGGATTCGAAACCGTACACGATCGTCGGCGTATTGCCTCGCGACCATCGCATGCTGGTGGGTTTTGGTTTCACGCCCGACCTTTACCTGACCAAGGATCCGGCAGGATTCATGCTTTATGGACGGCTGCCACAGGGTTTGACGCGTCAGGCGGCGTATGCCCGTCTGCGGCCGATTTGCCGCGATCTGGATCGCGTGTACCCGGAGGCGAATCGCAAGTGGACCGAGGAGGTGCAGCTTAACGGAATCGGCGGGATGGACCGTTTGCGGGAGATGGGTGGCCCGATGGTGATCCCGGCGCTGGCGTTCTTCGGCATGCTGGTGATCGTGACGGCGGTGGTGGTGCTGATCGCGTGCGCCAACATTTCCAGCCTGCTGCTGGCGCGCGCTCTTACCCGTTCGCGGGAGATCGCCATCCGCATGTCGCTGGGCGGCAGCCGCGGCCGCCTGGTGCGGCAATTGCTCACGGAGAGCTTGTTGTTGGCCATGCTCGGAACTGGCGCCGGTCTGCTGCTCAACCTCTGGCTTACCAGAGCGCTGAGCGGTTTTCACATTCCGACGCCGCTCGCGATCGAGCTGATCGTCCAACCCGACCGCATGCTGCTGGCTTACTCGTGTGTAGTCGCCTTTGTAGTGACACTGGCGACCGGGCTGGTGCCGGCGCTCAGAGCGACCCGCGCGGGAATTGGCGGCGCGCTCAAGGAGGGCGGCCGGCAAAGCGGACCGGCGGGCAGCCGGCTGCGGAGCGCGCTGGTGATCGGGCAACTGGCAGTATCGATCGTGCTGCTCAGCGCCGGACTGCTGTTCCTGCGCAACCTGATCAGCGCCACGTCATTCAACGCGGGATTCGACACGGCTCACACCATTGCGGCTGCGGTACAAGGTCAATCCGACCCTGAGAAATTCGTGGATACGGCGCTCGCCCGGCTGCGCGCGCTGCCGGGAATTGAGGCGGCCTCGCCGGCGATTGCGTTGCCGCTGAACCCGTTCCTGGCTTTCAACCGGCCCAACGAACAGCTTCGGCCAGACGCGGGCAGCCGCACGGTACGCGTCGAGTACAATGGCAACTCCGTGGGACCGGATTACTTCCGGATCATGGCGATTCCCATTCTCGAAGGCCGCGCATTCCTCGATGCGGACCGCGCGGGCGCGCCCGGCGTCGTGATTCTGAACCAGAACATGGCGCGGCGACTGTTCGGCGATACCAATCCGGTGGGCCACGTCCTTCGCTTTCCCGACAATCGCGATGCGACAGTGGTGGGCATAGCGCGCAACAGCACCTACGCCACCTTGGGAGAAAAGGACGCGATGGCGCTCTATACGCCTTTTGCCCAGCTAGCGACGCGTCGCGGCGCGTGCCTCTTTGTGCGCACCACCGGTCCGCCGGAAGCGATGGCCCGGAAAGTGGATGAGACGCTCGGGGAACTGGACGCCAAGGCCTCGGTGCGGACCAAGGTCATGCGCGAGGTTTTCAACTATGCGTTGCTGCCGAGCCGCGCGGGGGCCGCGGTGCTGGGAGGGATGGCGCTATTCGGATTGATGCTGGCTTCGATCGGACTGTACGGAGTTTTGCTGTATGCCACGCAGCAGCGGATTCACGAGATCGGCATTCGCGTCGCGCTGGGCGCCGCGCCGGGCGACGTTCTTGCGATGGTCGCGGGCCAGAGCTTGAAGCTGGTGGGCACCGGGATGGCAATCGGTCTCGCGATTGCGGTGGTCGTGGTGCGCCCGCTATCCATGTTCCTGGTTCCCGAGGTGCGTCCCACCGACCCGATGAACTTCGTGGCGGTGGCGTGCGTGCTGGCGCTGGTGGCGGGGCTGGCGACGGTTGCGCCAACCGCCCGCGCGCTGCGGGTGGACCCGGCGGTTGCGCTGCGGCACGAATAAAGCGTAGTTCAGGCTTTTGTGTTTATGGACCGGCCTGACCGCTCCCTATGGTCGCGGCTCCGATTGCGCGGAGTAATCGCCACCCTCCGGCCGGGCTGGGGGAGCGAAGCCGCGCAGGAACGGCAGATCGCCTTCCACGAAGTCGAAGCGGCCGAGGTTCTCGCGGGGCTCCCAGCGCATTTCGTGGAAGATCAGATTCCGCGGCTCGCCTTGAAAGCTCAACACCCGGAAAAAGTAGAGGGTGATCGGCTCCTTGCCGGGATAAGTGTACTCATAGCGCGCGATCTTCTCACCGGCGGCATCGCGAATCCCCAGTTCCTCCTCGAGCTCGCGGGCCAAGGCCTGCGCCGGCGACTCGCCGGGTTCCACTTTACCGCCGGGAAACTCCCATTTCAGCGGATGCGATTGCTCGGGCTGCCGGCGGCCAATCAGCACGCGGCCCTCGCGCTCCAGAATCGCCGCCACCACCTCGGGCATGCCAATATTGGAACACACCCAAGGGCCTCGCTTGACCGCGGCACGCAGCGTTGTCTGGCACATATGGCTGCGATCCGGTAGCCTGGGGAAGGGCAGTTACGGCCCCCCGGGTATGAACCCTGCACTTTTGCGACAGGCGATCGAACAAGCGGCGGAAAGCGTGAGCCGCGGCGGTGGCCCGTTCGCGGCGCTGGTGGTGAAGGATGGCGCGGTGATCGCGGCCGGATCCAACTGCGTCACCACGTCCAACGACCCCACGGCGCACGCCGAGATCGTGGCCATTCGCGAAGCCTGCCGCGCGCTGGGCAGTTTTCAACTTACCGGCTGCGATGTCTATTGTTCCTGCGAACCTTGTCCGATGTGCCTCGGTGCGCTGTTCTGGGCGCGGCCCGCGCGGATCTTTTTCGCCGCCGCCGCCGCGGATGCCGCCGCCGCCGGTTTCGACGATTCGTTGATTTGCCGCCAGCTCGCTTTACGCGAGGCCGAGCGTGCCATCCCCATGATCCACGTGGCGGAGGAATCCGCGCAGCGCCCGTTCGAAGCATGGGCGGCCAGGCCGGACAAGGTCCGCTACTAAGTCGCCGGTAAGAACCGGTTCGCGGTTGCTTCGCCGAGAGATCCGCGGGTGGTGCGCTAAGATACAGTTTACGGGCTATTCTCTCTTATTGAGTACCGCATGATCGTCGATACCGTCCTGGCCAAGCTCTTTGGCACGAAAACCAAGCGCGAGAAAACGCCAGGAATGGTCGATCCAAAGACGGGTCAGGGAACATGGCCTGCGGGACGCTTGCCCCATCCGGAGCCGGGACGGGGAAGCGGCATCCGCGCATTGGAGATTGCTAAGCCGCCGCTGCTGGCCTTGGCACTGCTTGCCGTGGTACTGGCATTCCTCAATGGGCTGCTCTTCTCCTTCGGCCACAGTCCCCAGTTCTCATTTGCACTGGCAGGCTCGTTTGCGCTCTACCTGGCGACGCGACCTTCCCGATATGAAGTTGGTGTCACAGTTTTCTTGGGTGTGGCTCTTCGAATGGCATACGGAGCCACGGTGGGTTTCTCGTCATATTTTGGCTCGGTTTGGATCGGTTTCGCCGGATTCCTGGGCGTCGCGAGCTTGCTGGTACTGGCTTATCGGGGGTTGCGAAGCAAACGCTATCTGGCGTTTGGGACGGCTGCTTTCTTCCCCTTTGTCTCGATCCTGGTGGGCTTCGTTCTGGTCGCCCTCCGCCGCCTGTCTCCCGTTACGTTGGATGCCCGCCTGCTGGCCGCGGACGGCACGCTCGGATTTCAGCCGAGTTTCGTTCTCGGCAGCATGCTGATTGGGCGTCCGCTGCTCTGGGACCTCACCTCCACGGTGTATTATGCGTTGCCGTTTGCGATTGCCCTGCTTTGCGCCGTGCAGTTCGAGAGAAACTTCGGCGAGGTTCGCCGCCTGTTGTGCATGTTCATAGTAATGAGTGTGACGGGACTCGCCCTTTATGCCGTCTGCCCGGCCACCGGACCACACTACGCCTTCCGCGCCGGTTACCCGTTGACACCGCCGCACCTGACTTATCTGCAACTGGGTGCGGCGCTATCCCCGGACGCGCCGCGCAACGCGATGCCTTCCGTGCACTTCAGCACCGCTCTGCTGGTCTTCTGGAATACCGCGCATATGCGGAAGGCAGGCCGGATTGCAGCGGGACTGTTCCTGGCGGGGATGACATTCGCGGTGCTGGCGCTGGGCGAGCACTATCTGATCGACGTAATTGTCGCGGTTCCTTTTTCGCTTCTCTTTCAGGCGGCCTTCACGGACCCCAGCGCGGCGAATTCGCGTGCAAGATACATTGCGATGTTGAGCGGCGCCGTGATGGTGGCGGGATGGCTCGCGATGTTGCGCCTCACCATTCAATCGGTGGTCGCGTGGCCCGCGGTTGCGTGCGCTGCCTTCATCTTCACGGTTGGGCTTTCGATTTGGGCGCGGCACAGACTGTTGGTCAGCAGTGCGGTTGCACGGATTTGACCGGCTCTTGGGTGTCGCGCAACGGCGCGGCAGAGCGTCGATCCGCGGGCGGCACGGAGTAAAATGGAAGTTACGGACTTTTCCCCCTCCATGAGAAACGAATGATCGTCGATACCGTCCTGGCCAAGATCTTTGGCACGAAAACCGAGCGCGAGATCAAGGCGATGCAGCCCACCGTGGCCGCGATCGGCGATCTCGAAGCGTCGATGCGCGAGCTCTCGGACATCGACCTGGCTGCGAAAACGATCGAATTCAGGGAACGAATCGCGCAAGGCGCTCCGCTCGACGATCTGCTGATCGAGTCGTTCGCGGTGGTGCGCGAGGCCGGGCGGCGGGTGCTCAACATGCGGCACTTCGACGTGCAGTTGATCGGCGGCATGGTGCTGCACCGGGGCAAGATCTCGGAAATGAAGACCGGCGAAGGCAAGACGCTGGTGGCGACACTGCCGGTCTATTTGAACGCGCTCGAAGGCAAGGGCGTGCATGTGGTGACGGTGAACGATTACCTGGCCAAGCGCGACTCGGAATGGATGGGCCGGCTGTATAAGTTCCTGGGGCTTCAGGTGGGGGTGATCGTCCACGACCTGGACGACCAGGAGCGGAAGCACGCTTATAATTCCGATATTACTTACGGCACTAACAACGAATTCGGCTTCGATTACCTGCGCGACAACATGAAGTTCCGGCTGGAGGATTGCACGCAGCGCGGGCATCACTACGCGATCGTCGACGAGGTGGATTCGATCCTGATCGACGAAGCGCGGACGCCGCTGATCATTTCCGGCCCCAGCGAGGAATCGACCGACAAATATTACAAGGTCAACCGCATCATCCCGAAGCTGGTGCGCGGCGAGGTGATCGAGGGCAGGGAACCGGGAGAGAAGTACACCACCGGCGATTACACGATCGACGAAAAGCACAAGGCCGCGGCGCTGACCGAAGAGGGCGTGCTGAGGGTCGAGAAGCTGCTCAATATTCCCAACCTCTACGACCCGGCTTATATCGAATTCAACCACCACGTGCAGCAGGCGCTGCGCGCGCACGTGTTGTACCAGCTTGATCGGGATTACGTGGTCAAGGATGGCGACGAAGGGCCGGAAGTCATCATCGTCGACGAATTCACCGGGCGGCTGATGCCGGGCCGGCGCTGGTCGGACGGGCTGCACCAGGCGGTGGAAGCCAAGGAAGGGGTCAAGATTCAGCGCGAAAACCAGACCCTGGCGACTATCACCTTCCAGAACTACTTCCGCTTGTATAAAAAGCTGGGCGGGATGACCGGCACGGCGGAAACCGAGGCGGCCGAGTTCCAGAAGACTTACAACCTGGATGTGACGGTGGTGCCGACCAACCGCAAGCTGATCCGCAAGGAAAACCAGGATGTGGTTTACCGCACCGAAGATGAGAAGTTTCGCAACGCGGCCAAGGAAATCAAGACCGTGACCGAGACCGGGCAGCCGGTGCTGGTGGGCACGATTTCGGTGGAGAAATCGGAACGGCTGGCGGGCATCCTGAAACGGATGGGCGTGCGGCACGAAGTGCTGAACGCGAAGAATCACGAACGGGAAGCGTCGATCGTGGCGCAGGCCGGGCGCCAGGGCGTGGTGACGGTTTCCACCAACATGGCCGGCCGCGGCACCGACATCCTGCTCGGCGGCAACCCGGAATTCATGACCAAGGACGCCTGCCTGAAG
This sequence comes from Bryobacteraceae bacterium, assembly GCA_036404395.1. GTDB lineage: Bacteria > Acidobacteriota > Terriglobia > Bryobacterales > Bryobacteraceae > Bog-375. Next base: position 6,388 of record DASWZP010000020.1, read on the forward strand.
GACAAGCTGGCGGAGCGGCTGCCGGAGGACCAGGCGCAGTACATCGCCGACGAACATTTCTATTACTTCACGCACCACGACCAGTTCTACCGGGTGCGGCGTGACAAATGGGATGAGCTGTATGCCGTGTTCAAGGAGCAGACGGACGCGGAGCACGATGTGGTGGTGGGCCTGGGCGGCTTGCACATCGTGGGCACCGAGCGGCACGACTCGCGGCGTATCGACAATCAGCTTCGCGGGCGCGCCGGGCGGCAAGGCGATCCCGGCAGCTCCAAGTTTTTCCTCTCTCTGCAGGACGACCTGCTGCGCATCTTCGGCGGGGAGCGGATGCAGAACCTGATGCTGCGGCTGGGCATGGAAGAGGACGTGCCGATCGAATCGAAACTGATCACGCGGCGCATCGCCAAGGCGCAGGAAGCGGTCGAGGTGCAGAACTTCGAAGCGCGCAAACACCTGCTCGAGTACGACGACGTCAACAACAAGCAGCGCCAGGCGGTGTACGGCATGCGCCGCCAGTTGCTGGAGGGCGTGGATCAGAAAGAGCACATCCTGGACATGACGCAGGGCATCGTGGAACAGACCGTGGAAATGCGCTGTCCCAACGACAAGCACCCGGACACCTGGGACCTGGGCTCGCTGCGCAACGACGTGCTGAGCCTGTTCGGCGCCAAGATCGACCTTGCGGAGCTGGGCAACCTGACCAAGGACGAGATCTCCGACGCGATTGCCGACAAGCTGAAGCAGAAATACGAGGAGAAGGAGGCGCTGGTGGGCGCCGACACCATGCGGCACGCCGAACGCATGGTGATGCTGAACGTGATCGACAACCAGTGGAAAGACCACCTGCTGTCGATGGACGAACTGAAGCAGGGCATCGGCAACCGCGCTTACGGGCAAAAAGATCCGCTGGTGGAGTACAAGAAGGAATCCTTCGAGCTGTTCAGCGCGATGATGGACCGCATCGAAGACGAAACCGTGCGCTACCTGTACTTCCTGCAGGTGACGCATAACGCTCCGGTGATGCCGTTCCCGGAAGAGGGCGAAGAGGAAGAAGGCGGCGATGGAAACGGTTCCTTTGGTCCGCACGGAGGGCCGGAGCCGTCCCTGTCGCCTGCCGCCGCCGCGGCAGAAGCGCAGCGCCAGGCGGCTAAGAGCACTATGGAAGATTTCACGCGCAATATTGAGCGCAAGAAGGAAAGGGAACTGCAGGCCCTGCAATTCGCGGGCGGGGATGACAGCGGCGCTCCCAAGACGGTGAGCGCCGGACAGAAGGTGGGCCGCAACGATCCCTGCCCTTGCGGCAGCGGCAAGAAGTACAAGAAGTGCCACGGAGCATAAGGTAGGGC
>DASWZP010000021.1:0-12749 GCA_036404395.1 Bryobacteraceae bacterium
TCCGCATACGTGTGTCCCTTCATATTATGACGCGCCGGCGCCGCGTCGCGTGCAGGCAGGTTGAAAAACCACTCGCCAGTTGGCCTCGCGTCCGAATCCCCTGTAGGGGCGAGGCATGCCTCGCCCGCGGACTCTGCGAAAAGCCGGGAGAACGGCGCTATACGTATCGCATCAGGTGCGCGGCCAGAAACGCGCCGCCGTACGCCAGCGCGCTCATATAGGCAAACTGGGCCAGCGGCCACTTCCACCCGCCGGTCTCGCGCCGCACCACGGCCACGGTGGAAACGCACTGCATGGCGAATGCGAAGAAGATCAGCAGCGCCACCGCCGCGCCCGGCGTCAGGTCGTGACGCAGCGCGCTCTGCAAGTCCATGCTGGTCGAGTCCGGATGATCCATGCCATAAATCGCTCCCAGTGTGGCGATGATGGTCTCGCGCGCCGCGAACGAAGTGATGATGCCGATGCCGATCTTCCAGTCGAAGCCCAGCGGCTTGATGACCGGTTCGATGGTGCGGCCCAGCGTGCCCGCCAGGCTGTCCCGAATGGCCGGAGGATGGCCGTGCGTGTACGGCACGTGCGCCGCCACCCATAACAGCACCGTCACCAGCAGGATCACCGTACCGGCGCGCCGCAGAAAAACCTTCGATCGGTCGAACAGCCGCAGCCCGAGCGATTGCACGGTGGGCCAGCGGTAAGCCGGCATCTCCAGCAGAAACGGCGTGCGGCCGCTCTTCAGAATCGACGATTTCAAGATCCGCGCCGTCAGCACCGCCATCGCGAATCCCAGCGCATACAGTCCGATCATGGCCACCGTGCGCACGCTGAGAAAACCCAGCAGTTGCCGGTTGGGCAAAAACGCCGCGATGATCAGCGTGTAGACCGGAAACCGCGCCGCGCAGGTCATGAAGGGCGCAATCAGAATGGTGGCCGTGCGGTCCCGCTTGTTTTCGATGGTGCGCGTGGAGAGAATCGCCGGCACCGCGCAGGCGTAAGCCGATAGCAGCGGGATAAACGACTTGCCTTGCAGCCCGACGCGCGCCATGGTGCGGTCCGCGATCAGCGCCGCGCGCGCCAGATAGCCGGAATCTTCCAGAATGCCGATGAACAAGAACAACAGCAGCACCTGCGGCAGGAACACGATCACCGAGCCGACGCCCTTCCAGACTCCGTCCACCAGCAGCGAGCGGATCAGCGAAGGCGGCAGCGTAGTTGCAATCCAGTTGCCGGAAACCTCAAACAGCCATTTCACTCCATCCATCAGCGGCGTGACGTAGCTGAAGATGGATTGAAAGACCGCGATCACCACCAAGGCGAAGATCAGCGGCCCGGCCACCGGATGCAACATCACGCGATCCAGGCGGCGCGTCCACTTGGGGGCGATCGGCGCGCGATAATCGGCCTGGCTGCCCACCAGCCCGGCCCACTCGCGGCACTTGGGAATGTCATGCAGCACCGGCAGCGACCTGGGCGTGGGCAGCGCCATGGCCCCGGCGAGAAACTCGCGCACCTGCTCGATCCCCTCGTCCTGCCGCGCGCTCACCAGGGCCACCGGCGCGCCCAACTCCCTCGCCAGCGCTTTGGTGTCGAGCGTGCCGCCCCGGCTGCGCAGGTCGTCGGCCATGTTAAGAATGATCAGCGTCGGCAAACCCAGCGCCAGGATCGGCGCCGCCAGCATCAGATGGCGGCTCAAATTGGTCGAATCGAGCACCAGCAGAATGGCTTCGGGCTTGGGCGTGTCGTGGCGGCGGCCAGTCAGCACATCATACGCCACCTGTTCGTCTTCCGAATGCGGCGAAAGGCTGTAGACGCCCGGTAAATCGATCAATTCAACGGACTGGCCCCCGTCCAGTTCGGCGATGCCGGTGTGCTGCTCCACCGTCACGCCGGGGAAATTGGCGACCTTCTGCCGCAAGCCGGTGAGCCGGTTGAAAAGCGTGGTTTTGCCGGAGTTGGGCGGCCCGATGACGGCCACCGCCTGTACCGCGGCGCTGGGTAATGTGGCAACCGCCGCCGGGCCGCAGCCGGCGCAGTCCGCGCACTCGCTCATGCTTTCCTCGGAACCCGTCCCTTATGGTGGATTTTGAGGCGCCGCGCGGTTTCGCGCCGCACCGCAATCTCCGATCCATCCACCTGAAACACCCGCGGATCGCCTCCCGGCGCGCTCTGCCCAGCCACCACACGCGCTCCGGGAAGGAAGCCAAGCTCCATCAAACGGCGCGCATCCTCGACCGGCAAGTCGATCTCGCTCAATACCGCTTCGTCGCCGCGGCGCAAATCCATCAGGCTCGCCGGCAGGATTTCCGCTACGCCCTTGTTGCCACTCAGTTGCATCTTAATATCAGTATGCGCGTCTCCGAAATCCTTGTCAAGATGCCGCTCGCCCGGTTTGCGCCTGGCTTTCTTCACTCCCCGCCCCCAAGGTGTCAAGTATAGCAAAATAGCACTTAGAACCATGAAGCCTGAGTACCATATACGGCCCTTCCGGATGGCCGACCTGGATGCCGTGCTGGTGATCGAGCGCGCCAGTTTCGGCGCCGACGCTTACGATCGCAACTTGTTTGCAGAGCTCTTCGGCGAGTGCGGGCGCCTGTTTCTGGTGGCCGCCGCGCGACCCGGCATCCGCGCCTACATGGTCACCGCGACCGCGGTCCGCCGTTCCACGCTCTCGGCCGAGCTGGTTTCCGTCGCCGTCGCCCCGGCTTGCCGCGGCCAGGGCATTGCCTCCGCTCTGATGCGAAGCACGCTGCGCCGTTTGCGGTTGCGCCGCGTCCGCCAGCTCACCCTCGCGGTGCGCGTGTCGAACCGGCATGCCCAGGCGCTTTATGCGAAATTCGGGTTTGCCAGGCTGCGCCGCGTCCGCCGCTATTACGAAGACGGGGAGGACGCGCTGGTGCTGCGCAAACTGCTGTAGCGCCGGGGCCCGGCGACCGCTCCGTTGAAAATCATGCCCGCGGCTGCCCTTCTTTTTCTCGGCCGCTTGCGCCGCTAAGAGCCCGTCGCCCGCCGCCTGAGGCATAATAGTCTGAGCGGATGAATCTTCCAAACGCGCTGACCATTCTGCGAATCTTCTTCGTGCCTCTGCTGGTGGCGGTGCTGCTCGAGGAAAACGTCGGCTTCTGGATCGGGTCCTGGCAAGTCACCAACGAATGGCTGGCGCTGGCCATTTTCCTGTCGGCCGCGGCCACCGATCTGCTGGACGGCTATCTGGCCCGCCGCTGGAAACAGGAAACCACGATTGGCACCTTGCTCGATCCCATCGCCGATAAGCTGCTGGTATCGGCGGCGCTGATTTCGCTGGTGCAAGTGCGGGTTCTGCCGGGCTGGATGGCGATTCTGGTGATCGGCCGCGAGTTCGCCGTCTCCGGCTTGCGCGCCATCGCGGCGGCGGAGAGCTACACCATCAAGGCCAGTGATCTGGGAAAGACCAAAATGCTGTCGCAGGTGGTGGCGATTTCCTGCCTGCTGGTCAGCACCCGCCATCCCGCCCTGCACCAGCCGGGCATCTGGATGATGTGGGGCGTGATCTTCTTCGCGCTGCTTTCCGCGGTCAGCTATTTCCGCAAGTTCTGGCGCAAGGTGGATGAGCACGTCAAGTTGCGCCGGCGCCACGAGCTGCTGCTGCTGGAAAGAAAACGCCAGCGGGAATCGCTGCGTCAGAGAGGTTCCAGGAGAGCCGGCGCCCGCGGCAGAGGAGCCGGGGCGGGAGCATCCGGCGGCACGATCTGGAAGCCGCCCGAAGTCAACTGAACCGTCCGCACCTGCCCTTTGGGCCCAGGCGAAGGGATCGGTTTGCCGTTCAGAAGAATCGTCACGCCTCCGGCATTGCCCAGCTTGAGCGTGATCTCGTTGTTGGCCGCCACGGTGCGAATCTCGTTTGCCTTGAGCTCGCCTTGGAAGACGGATCGGCCGTCCCGCTCGACGCTCACCCAGACCGTCTCGGTAGCCACCAGCTCCACTTGCACGGCCTCCGTCCCGGCAGGCACAGTCTCCGGCACCAGCGGCTGCGGAACGCCCGGCTGGGCTGCGGCAGATTGCGGAATGCCCGGCGCGGGCGTGGCAGCGGCGGCCGCGGACGCCGGCGCCGGGTTGTTGGTCACGGTGGCTGGCAGGGCCGCCGGCGGCTGGATCGGGGCACGCGGCTGCTGAGTTACCGCCGGGGGCGGTGGCGTTGCACGACGAGCTACGGCGGCGGCCCGCGGAATGCGCTGCCGCGTCGCCGCGAGTTGACGATTCCGCTGCCACCACCCGTATACCGCCGAGCAGATCAGCATCACCACCACCACCGCAATCAGCGATGGCAAGACACTCCGTGGCCGGCCGCGGCTGAAGCGCCGCTCATCCATCCTGGGCAGGTCAGTCGCGGGGCGCGGGCGCCGGAGCTCCGCCAGATGCGTCAGCTCGGGCGATCGCACGGTCTGCTCGAACTGAGCGGCCACTTCCTCCTCGTCCAGACCCAGCACACCCGCATATTGGCGCACGAAACTCTTGGCGAAAACGCCGCCCGGCAGCTTGTCGTATTCGTCCGCCTCAATCGCCTCCAGCATGCGCGAGGAGATCTTCAGTTCTTCGGAAACCTCCCGTAACTGGACCTTCCGCCGCAGCCGCTGCTGGCGCAAAGTCTCGCCGACGGACATCATAATTGGACCTGGTGCTTATTCTTCATGATACAACGCGTGACTTACCAGGCATCCGCTGGAAAAGAACCGGCGGCCAAGACCAAAGACCGCCGGCGTTACGACTAGCGCGCTGCTGCGTTTTTTTGGTAACGCCGGCGGTCTTGCCGCCGGTTTTTTGCGAGTCGTACCGGCGCCCGACAAGCGGCGATTGGTTCGCGGTTGGTACGATAGAACTTACTCCCGACAATGGATGATCCCGCGAGCCTAGACCTCAAGCAAACCGTCAATTTGCCGAAGACGGCCTTCTCGATGAAGGCCAACCTGCCGCAGACAGAGCCGAAGACGCTCGCTCGGTGGGAGAAAGAGCGGCTCTACCACCAGATTCGCGGCGCAGCAGCCGGCCGGCCGCGCTACATTCTCCACGATGGGCCGCCGTATGCCAACGGGCGCATTCACCTCGGCACGGCGTTCAACAAAATCTTGAAGGACTTCATCGTGAAATCGAAGACCATGGCGGGCTTCGACGCGCCTTACGTGCCAGGCTGGGACTGCCATGGTCTGCCCATCGAGATCAATGTCGATAACGAGCTGGGCGCCAGGAGAGCGCACGTGCCGCCGCTCGAAATTCGCCGCGCGTGCCGCCGCTACGCGGAGAAGTACGTCGATTTGCAGCGCACCGATTTCAAGCGGCTGGGCGTGCTGGGGCAGTGGGAAGATCCGTACCTGACCATGAGCGCGGAGTATCAATCGGTAATCGCCGGCGCGTTCGTGGATTTCCTCGAGAAGGGCTACGTCTACAAGGGGCTCAAGCCGGTTCACTGGTGCATCAAGGATCGCACCGCGCTGGCCGAAGCCGAAGTAGAATACGCGAACGAGACCAGCCCCTCGATCTGGGTGCGCTTCCGGCTGATGTCGGATGCGGCGGCCATCGATCCCGCCCTCGCCGGGCGCGCTGTGATCGAAATCCCCGACAACATGACCGTCGAGGAACTCTCCGAGAAGCTCGGCGTTAAGTCAGCCCGCATCATCACGACGCTGGTGAACCGCGGCATTTTCGCCACCCCCGATCAGACGCTGGATGCGAAGCTCGCTACCGAAGTCGCGCGCGATTTCAGCGCTCCTGCGCCGGCAGTCTACGGGCTGATCTGGACCACCACGCCCTGGACCATGCCGGCCAACGTGGCGATTGCGTTCAACCCGAAGTTCGAATACGTCGCCGCGGAAGCGGGCGACGCGGTGTACATCGTGGCCGCCGATCTGTTGCAGGTCACGGCGGAGAAATGCGGTTGGACCGAGCCGCGCGTGCTGGCCAAGTTCCCCGGCGCCAAGCTCGATCGCGTGGTGTTCCGCCATCCGTTTCTGGATCGCGATTCGCTGGGACTGCTCGCCGATCATGTGACGCTCGAACAAGGCACCGGCGCGGTCCATACGGCGCCGGGACATGGCCAGGAAGATTACGTGAGCGCGCGGCAGTATGGCATCGAAGTCTACTGCCCGGTGGATGCGGCCGGCCGTTTCTTTCACGCCACCGGCGCCGCCGGGCGCCTGCCGGAGGAACTGATCGGCAAGACGGTCTGGGAAGCCAACCCGCTGGTGATCGAGATTCTGAAGGCGCACGGCGCGCTGCTGGCGATGGAGAAGCTGGCGCACTCCTATCCGCACTGCTGGCGGTGCCACAAGCCCGTGATCTTCCGCGCCACCGAGCAGTGGTTCATCGGCATGGAGCGCAATGATTTCCGCCGGCACGCGCTGGAGGCGGTGCGGCGTGCGCGCTGGATTCCGGAATGGGGCCAGGAACGCATCTCGAACATGATTGCTTCGCGGCCCGACTGGTGCATCTCGCGGCAGAAGGCATGGGGCGTTCCGATCATCGTGTTTTATTGCGAAGGCTGCCGCGAGCCGTTTATCGACCGCGAAATCCAGGACGGCATCGTGCAACTGTTTCGCGAGCACACCGCCGACATCTGGTATGAGCGCACGGCCGCCGAGCTGCTGCCGGCGGGCACCCAATGTGCCAAGTGCGGCGGAGCGGAGTTCAGCAAGGAAAACGACGTTCTGGATGTGTGGTTCGATTCCGGCTCGAGCCACCTCGCGGTGCTGAACGGGCGCTTCGGCCTGGAGTGGCCCGCCGACATGTACATCGAGGGCGGCGACCAATATCGCGGATGGTTCCAGAGCTCGCTGCTGGTGGGGACCGGGCTGAAGGGCGGGTCGCCTTTCCGGGCGTCGGCGCTGAGCGGATGGGTGCTCGATGGTGAAGGCCGCGCGATGCACAAATCGCTGGGCAACGCGATCGAGCCGGAAGAAGTCATCAAGCACCACGGCGCGGAAATCCTGCGGCTGTGGTCGGCGTCGGTGGAATTCAGCGAAGACGTGCGCCTGTCGGAGACGATCCTCACTCGGCTGGTGGATGCGTACCGCAAACTGCGCAACACGTTTCGCTACCTGCTCGGCAATCTCCACGATTTCGATCCGCAGAAGGACCAGACGCCGGCGGACCAATTGCAGGAGATCGACCAGTGGATTCTGGTGAAGGCCGCGGACCTGGTGAAGCACTGTCGCGACTGGTATGACAATTACGAGTTTCACAAGGTCTTCCACAACGTTTACGCTTTCGCCACGGTGGATTTAAGCTCGGTGTATTTCGACGTATTGAAGGACCGGCTGTACTGCTCGGGGGCAAACTGGGCGACGCGGCGCAGCGCGCAGACCACGCTCTATCGGCTGCTGGATGCGCTGGTGCGGCTGCTGGCGCCAATTATGAGCTTCACCACGGAAGAAGTGTGGACGCACATGGGCCGGCCGGCGAGCGTTCACATGGCGCTGTTCCCGGAGCCGGGCGAACTGACGGCGGGGCTCGGCGAAACGGTGCGCGCAAACGCCGCCAACTGGGAGCGGCTGATCGAAACGCGCGACGACCTGCTGAAGTGCCTGGAGGCGGCGCGCAACGAAAAGCGGATCGGCGCGCCGCTCGAAGCACGCGTCGTGCTGACCGCCAGCGGGGAAAACGCAACGCTGCTGGAGCGGTACGCGGCTGACCTTCCGGCGCTGTTCATCGTCTCTCAGGTGGAAGTGAAGCGCGCGGCGGAAGGCGAGCTGAGCGTAGCAGTGGAACGCGCCGCGGGAGAGAAATGCGAGCGCTGCTGGCGGTACACGACCGATACCGGCGCCGACAGCCGCTACCCGACGGTGTGCGGCCGGTGCGCGCAAGCGGTCGACGAGATGCGGCATGGCTGAGGCCCGGCTCAAGGCGTACGCGGCTGCGGCGGCGGTATTCGGGCTCGACCGAGTGACCAAAGTGATCATCGAGCAGCGGGTTTCCGAGAGCGCCAGCTACCGCGTCATCCCGGGCTTTTTCGACATAGTGCATTCGGAAAATCGCGGCGTGGCGTTCGGCATCTTCAACGATTCCGCCTTCGAGTGGCGGAGCTTGGCGCTGATCGTGGTGGCCGTGGTCGCGGTGATTTTTGTCAGCGTATACCTTTGGCGTGCGCTGCATGTCGATACGGCCACGCTGTGGGGGTTGGCGCTGATTCTGGGCGGCGCGGCGGGCAACGCCTTCGACCGCATCGTTTCGGGGCGCGTCACCGACTTTCTGGACTTCTACATTGGCAACTACCATTGGCCCACCTTCAACGTGGCGGATTCGGGCGTAGTGATCGGCAGCGGACTGCTGCTGCTGGATATGCTGTTATCGAAACGACAGGCGGCGAATGTACCCTGAAGTGTTTCACATCTCGTTCCTGCACACCTATGGCGTGCTGGTGGCGCTCGGCTTCCTGGCCGGATTGTGGATGGCCGCACGGTTGGGCGCGCGCGCCGGGCTGAACGCGGAGCAGATCACCAACCTTGGCCTGTATTGCGCGCTGGCGGCGCTGGCCGGGGCGAAGCTGATGATGCTGGTGGTGGATGCGGGCTATTATTGGCGACACCCGGGCCGCATCTTTTCGCTCGAAACATTGCAGGCCGGCGGCGTTTATTACGGCGGATTGCTGGGAGCGCTGGCGGTAGCGGCTTTATACCTGCGCAAGACGCGCCTCGCCACGCTGGTGGTGGCGGATGCCTTCGCGCCGGCCATCGCTCTGGGCCATGCCATCGGCCGGCTCGGCTGCTTCGCCGCGGGCTGCTGCTGGGGGACAGTGTGCCATCTGCCGTGGGCCGTCACCTTCACCAACCCGGTGGCCTACCAGCTTGTGGGGGTGCCGCTGGGGGTGCCGCTGCATCCGGCGCAGCTTTACGAATCGGCGGCGGAATTCGCCATCTTTGGCATCCTCTACTGGCGCTTCGGCCGGCCGCACGGGCGCGGGGATATCATCAGCCTGTACCTGATGCTCTACGGCGCGGCCCGTTTCGTGGTGGAGTTCTTCCGCGACCACGCACAAGGCAACCTGTGGGGCACGCCGCTCGACGCATCCCAGTGGATTTCGCTGGTCCTGTTCGCGGTAGGCGCAGCGCACTTCGTGGTGGGAAAGCGATGGGCGAAGCAATAACTTCGCGGCTGCTGCCGTGGCGCACGCACTCGTGCGTGCCGCGTCGAGACTCTTCTCGACGCTTCTTCGCCCCGGTGCAGCAGGCGTCGGCACGAGTGCCGACGCGGCGCGCAGGAGTGCGTGCGCCACATCTACACCGCGCCTTTTCGCCGAGCCAATAGGGACCCGCCGATGACCATCGTCAACCAGGGTCTTAGCCCGGCCGACTTGGTGGAACTGGTCGTCGTGGCGCTGTTGGTGCTGGGCGTGCTGATCTGGCATCCGTGGCTCGCGCCGTTGGCGAGGCGCTTCGAAACGCGCACCGGCTGGATGATGGTTTTCTTCGCAGCCCTGCCCGTGGTGCTGCGGCTGGCGCTGCTGCCGCATCATCCCGCGCCGACGCCCGACCTCTACGACGAATTCAGCCACCTGCTTGAAGCGGACACGCTGCGGCATTTCCGGCTAACCAATCCGCCGCACGCGCTGCCGCAATTCTTCGAGACATTTTTCGTTTTGCAACGGCCGACGTATGCCTCGATTTATCCGCCAGGTCAGGGGCTGGCGCTGGCCATCGGGTGGACGCTGTTCGGCCATCCCTGGGCCGGCGTGTTGGCGGCCACGGCGGCCTTCTGCGGCCTTTGCTATTGGATGCTGCGCGGCTGGGTGAGCCCGCGGTGGGCGCTGGCCGGAGGGCTGCTGGCGGTGATCGAATTCGGACCGCTGAACCAGTGGATGAACGAATACTGGGGCGGGGAAGCGATCGCGGCCGCGGGTTGCCTGGTGTTCGGCGCGTTGCCGCGGTTGAGGGCCGCGCCGCGGCGGCGCGATGCCATCCTGCTCGGTCTGGGCCTGGCGATGCACTTGATCGCGCGGCCCTATGAATCCATCTTCCTGTTCCTGGCGGCGGCGCTTTTTTGGGCGCCCTGGCGGCCGGCGGAAATGAAGGCGGCGGCCAGGTTCCTCCCGGAAGTTGCCGTGCCTCTGCTGCTCGCCCTAGCGCTGCTGGCTGTCCAGAACAAGCAAGTCACGGGAAGCTTCGCCACCATGCCGGAGGCGCTCAGCCAGTATCAATACGGCGTGCCCGCGGCGCTCACATTCCAGGCTAAGGCGACGCCGCACCTGCCGCTGACCGATCAACAATTGATGGACTATAAGATGCAGCGGTCGTTTCTGGGCGAACGCACGGAAACGCTGGGGTCGTTTCTGCTGCGCCTGGAATACCGCGTGCGCTATTACCGGTTTTTCTTTCTGGCGCCGCTCTACTTGGCGCTGGGAGCGTTTCTTAGCGCGCTCGGCGAGCGCCGCTTCCGCTGGGTGGCGCTGACGCTGGTGCTTTTCGCCCTGGGCACGAATTTCTTTCCCGCGTTTCAACTGCACTATGTGGCCGCCGTCACCTGCCTGTTCGTGCTGGTTTCGGTGGTTGGCCTGGAGCGCATCGCGCGCCGGTGGCCGGAAGCGGCGCGCCTGGTGGCGCTCGTGTGCGCGGCGCAGTTCGTGTTCTGGTACAACCTGCACGCGTTCTTCGACACGGCGGAATGGTCGGCGGCGGTGCGCCGTTATGAGACTTGGGACTCGATCAACCATGGCAATCCGGAGCGCCGCATTTTCGTCAACCAGCAGCTTGACGGCGTCCCCGGGAAGGTGCTGGTCTTCGTGCGCTACTCGCCGCGGCACATCTTCCAGGACGAGTGGGTGTACAACCGAGCGGCAATCGACGACGCGCGTATCGTGTGGGCGCGCGACCTGGGCGATGCGGAAAACCGGCAACTGCTGCGGTACTACCCGGACCGCACTGCGCTGGTGTTGGAGCCGGATGCACAACCGCCCAGCCTGACAGCCTACCGGGCGGCCGGCACCGTAGGCGGGAAACGGCACGCCCCTGCGCCAGGCGAAGCGTGCCCGTTCCAATCGGATAAGACGACCGGGGAGTCGAAATTCTTTACAGAGCGGGTACCAGGACGGGCCGGGTACTTCAGGCACTTTAATACCAGCGGTCCGACCCGTACTCTATAAGCTGGGATGACCCAAACGACAGCACTGGTAGTCGTCGGCGTCGTGTTGCTGGCGGCCTGCGCGGCCATCGCTCAGACGGCCCGCGCGATCGCCCGCGCCCGCATCCGGCGGCAACGCAGGTCGTCGCGCATTGCTTCCGTCGTCACCGGGCTGCCGGCCTCGCCGGAAGACCAAATCTCTACCAACGCTGTCTCGCAATTACGATAACGTATTTCTCGCGCGACCCGCGGGCGAGCCAACCGCCGGCCGTAAGGGCCGGGCAATCCCTGCCGCGAAGCCGCCAGCCGTACGCCGAGTGGCAGGTTTCAGAAGTGCTTGCGCAAATCCTCGAACCGCTCGACCACAAGCAGGCGGCCGTCCGCTTCGGCGATCTCCTGCTTCTCCAAAACCCAGGTGTGAGCGTGGGGAACGAAGACCGCCCGCAGGCCCGCGGCCAGCGCGGGGTTGATGTCGGACTTCGGGCTGTTGCCGATCATCCAGGTGCGCTCAGAATCCATGCCCCGGCCGGCCACCAGCCGGCGGTATGCGTCGGCGTCCTTTTCCTTGACGATGGCGGTGTGCTGAAAATACTCTCGCAGGCCGGAGCGGTCGATCTTCAGCGTCTGTTCGTCGGGATGACCCTTGGTGAATAGCGTCAGGTCGTGGCGCGCGGCAAGGTAGGCGAGCGTTTCCGGAACGCCTGTGATGGTCTCCATCGGGCACTCGAGGATGCGCTTGGCGAACCCCATCACGGTCTCCAGATCCTCCGGCCGCACGTCGCGCTCGGCCAGCCGCTCATACGTGTGGCGCAGATTGCGGCCGAAATTGAGCGTGCCGTAGCCGTGGATGCGGGCGTTCGATTCCTCGATGGCGTCGAGCACGCCGCGAATCTCGGGCGCCGAGAGCGTCGAGTGATCGAGGAACTCGACAAACTCGTCGAAGGCGCGCTCGAAGTAGATGTTGTTCTCCCACAGCGTGTCGTCGGCGTCGATGATGAGGAATTGAGGCGTCATTTCTGTTCGGATCGGGGAGCCAGGCGGAAAGGGACTTCGAAAACCGCGTCCACATCCACCGGAATGCCGCCGCGTTTGGCCGGCTCGAATTGCCACTTGGCCAGCGCCTCGGCGGCGCTGCGGTCCAGGCGCTGATCGATCCCGCGGATGATCTCAATCGCATCCACCTGCCCGTCCTTGCGGATCACCGCGAACAGGCGGACGGAGCCTTCGACGCGGTCATAGACGGCATCGCGATAGTATTTCGGGTCGACCTTGCGCAGGGCAACGGGCGACTGCATATCGGCCGGCGGCGCCCCCGCGAGCGGCCGGCGTTCGGCGAACCACACCATCCAGCTTCCCGAGAAACTGGTGACGTTGGGCATTTGGATGGAGATGGTGTAGACGGCGCGGCCATCGAGACGCGGATCGGGCGCTTTGACGATGCGGGCGGATTCGGTGGCCGCGGGCGGTTGGGCGCTGGCGCGGCCGGCCAGCATCTCCGCCACGATTCTTTCGCGGGTCAAGGGGCGGAGCTCCGCGAGGATAGCCGCGTTGGCATCCTGCGCGCCGCCATGCGCCATCAGGCCGGGAACCACCACGGCCGCGCCGGGCGGAGCCGTCGCGCTCCCTTCCGGCTTTGGGCGTGGACCGGCCGAGAAGCCGGCCTCATGCGAGCC
>DASWZP010000022.1:0-5899 GCA_036404395.1 Bryobacteraceae bacterium
CGCGCAGGGCAAGGTGATTGGCGGACGCCCGCTCGCTGGCCTGGCGCACGCGTTCGTATTTTGGGGATTCTGCGCGTTCGCGCTGGTCACGCTGAATCATCTCGCGGAGGCGTTCGGTTTGCGGTTGCTCGCGCCGGAGAGCGCCTGGGGCCGTGCCTACTTGGATTTCGTCGCCGTCTGGGCGGTTGCGGTCGCGGTGGCGATTGCGGGCCTCTGCGTGCGGCGCTTTGTCGCGCGGCCGGTCTGGCTCGGCAAGCTCTCGATGGAATCGGGCGTGATCGCGGGATTGATTTTCATCCTGATGCTCACCTACCTGGCCGGGCTGTGGCTGCCACAGGGCGCCGCAGCGCGCGTGAACTGGTGGCTGCACACGCTGGCGCTGCTGGTGTTTCTGCCGCTGATCCCGCACACCAAGCATTTGCACCTGGCGCTCAGCCCGGTGACCGTGTTTCTGCGACGGCAAGGCTTCAGCCGCATACCGCCGCTCGTGGGCGACGAGGATTTCGGACTCAACACCGGCAAGGATGTCACGCGCATTGACGCGTTACAGGCATTCACCTGCGTCGAATGCGGCCGCTGCACGGAGCATTGCCCGGCGTACAACACCGGAAAGGTTTTGAACCCGAAAGAAATTGTGCTCGGGGTTCGCCGTTACCTGAACGAATTCGGGGCGGGCGGGGAAGCGCCGCTGCTCGGCCGCCACATCGACGAAGAGGCGGCGTTTCAATGCACGACCTGCGGCGGGTGCGAATTTGAGTGTCCGGTGGGGATACAGCATTTGCCGCTGATCGTCGGCCTGCGGCGCGGCGCGGTGAACACTGGAAAGTGGGGAAACGAATACGGCGCCAAGCTGTTCCTCAACCTGGAACGCCACGGTAACGCGCTTGGCTTCGCGGCCGGCGAGCGGCAGAAATTCATCGAGAAAAACGAGTTGCCGTATTTCGACGGCACGCAGGAATATTGCCTCTGGCTTGGATGTATGGGCGCTTACGATCCGCAAGGGAGAGAGATCGTTCTGGCGCTGGCGCGTGTGTTGCGCCATGCCGGCGTCACCTTCGGCGTGCTGCGCAAAGAAAAGTGCACCGGCGATCCGGCGCGACGGCTGGGCAACGATCTAGCGGCGGCGCAAGTGGCGGAAGCCAACATCGAAGCGCTGCGCGCGGCGAAGGTGGCTCGCATGGTTTCCATCTGCCCGCACTGCGTGCGCACCATCGGCACGGATTGGCGCGAGTATGGAGCCGCGTTCGAGATCGAGCATCACAGCGAACTGCTGGCGCGGTTGGGGTCGCGGCTGCCGGCGGCGCAAGCTTCGGCCGGCAAGGTAGTGTTTCACGATCCCTGCTACCTGGGCCGTTACCGCAATGTGTATGACGAGCCGCGGAGCGTGCTGGAGCGTTACGCGGATGTATCCGATCCGCCGCGCGCGCGCGAGCGGTCTTTCTGCTGCGGCGCGGGCGGCGGGCAGATGTTCCTCGGCGAAGAGAAGGGCACACGCGTCAATCTGGCGCGCGCGGAAGAACTACTCGCCACTGGCGCCGCGACGATCGGCACGGCTTGCCCGTTCTGCCAGAGCATGTTTCGCGACGCGCTAGGCACGCTCACCGAGGCGCCACCGAAGCTGCTCGATATCGCGCAGATCGCGGCGGCGGCGCTGGCGGAACGGTAACTCGTGGCGAAGAAAAGTCGCGATGACTCGCGACTCTGCACGCGTGGACGCGCGCGCCACGGCAATGACAGGTAGGACAGGCCAT
This sequence comes from Bryobacteraceae bacterium, assembly GCA_036404395.1. Classification (GTDB taxonomy): domain Bacteria; phylum Acidobacteriota; class Terriglobia; order Bryobacterales; family Bryobacteraceae; genus Bog-375. The sequence continues at coordinate 1,752 of DASWZP010000022.1, forward strand.
CACTTTTCGTGGTCTGTCATGCGGCGACGAGGTTCCGAAACTTTGACAGACGACAAAAACCGATCGTCTGTCCTACCTGGCTTGACCAGAAGGTGGAAGCGCCGGGCGTCGGCACGAGTGCCTGTCAAGACCGGCACGCACGAGTGCGTGCGCCACTTCACCCCGCCAGCCGGGTATTCTCGGCGCCGCCGGGCAGCAGCAGCTCCAGGAAGGCTTGCGCGGCGCGGTTGAATTTCTTTCTCCGGCGGTGCACGATGCCGACTGGGCGGACCAGGCCGGGGGCTTCGAGGTCCACCGCTACCAGCCGCCCCTGTTCGATCTCGGCCTGCATGCTGCGCGCGGGCAGAATGCTGACGCCGGAACCCAACGCCACGGCTTCCTTGATCATCTGAATATTGTCGAAGTGCATGACGATATGCACGGTGACTCCCCGCGCGCGCAGGAAGCGATCGATTTCGCGGCGAATGGAAAGATCTTCGTCGAAGCCGATGAAATCGATGCCGGCAAGGTCGGCTGCCAAGACAACCTGGCGCGCGGCGAGCGCGTGCACGGGCGGCATGGCAAGCCGCATTTCTTCGTCGCGCCACGGAATCGCGGCGATCTCGCGGCTTGACTGCGGATAGCTCACCAGTCCGAGGTCCGCCTGCCCGCCGCTCACCGCGGCATAGACTTTGTCCGGCCGCATGTATTCCACTTCCAGGCGCGCGGTGGGGTGACTCAAGGAAAACTCTTCGCTCAGCCGGCTCATCTCGGAAAGGCCAACCGAATAGATCGACGCCACGCGCACGGTGCCTTCGACTTCCTGCTTGAGCCGCTCCAGGGAGAGTTGGAACTCGTCTTCCTGCCGCATCACATCGCGGCAGAAGTCAGCGTACAGCTTGCCGGCGGGCGTCAGTTCGAGCGGCCGCTTGGAGCGGTCCAGCAAAGACGCTCCCAGGCGCCGCTCCACCTCTTGCACGTGTTGGCTCGCCGCAGATTGGGTGACACCACAGAGCTTGGCCCCCTTGCTCATGCTGCCCGTGACAGCTATCTCTTTGAAAAGCCGAAGCTCCCAGAAGCTCACGGGTCCAGCATATCATAATCTATGCTAATTTTGTTGTTAAATCAATTTCCTATTGCCTAATAGTAGCGGTGCTGGTAAACTTGTGAACTAAGGCAATCGCCGAGACTTTTCCAGCCGCGACCGGACTACCCTCCAGGTGTCGTGGATGGCACCGGGACAATTTATGAATGACACCGTCACGACTCGCGGGTTGCCCGAGCCACAGGGTCTGTATGACCCGGCCCAAGAACGCGACTCCTGCGGTATCGGCTTCGTCGCCAATATCAAAGGCCAGAAATCGCACGACATCATCGTCAAGGGCATACAGGTTCTGATCAACCTGACCCACCGCGGCGCTTGCGGCTGCGATCCGGAGACCGGCGACGGCGCCGGCGTGCTGATACAGATCCCGCACAAGTTTTTCGCGCGCGAGTGCGCCAAGCGCGGCTTCACGCTGCCGGCCGCGGGCGAATACGGAGTGGGCATGACGTTCCTTCCGGTGGAGCGCCACGACCGGCTGCAATGCGAAGGCATTCTGGAGCGCATCGTCACCGAGGAAGGGCTCACCGTGCTCGGCTGGCGCGACACGCCGATCAACGGCGCCGCCATCGGCCGCGAGGCGCGCAACAGCCAGCCCTACATCCAGCAGATTTTCGTCGGCCGCGGCAAGGGGATGACCGAGGACCAGATCGAGCGCAAGCTGTACCTGATCCGCAAACGCGCCGAAAACGAAGTGGCCAAGTCGGACCTGCCCGAGAAGAGCTTCTTCTACATGCCGTCCTTCTCGTGCCGCACGATCGTCTACAAAGGCCTGCTGCTGGCGCCGCAAATCGCCAACTTCTATCCCGAGCTGAGCGACCCGGAAGTGATCAGCGCGCTGTGCCTGGTGCACCAGCGCTTTTCGACCAACACTTTCCCCACCTGGCACCTGGCGCACCCGTACCGGTTCATCGCGCACAACGGGGAAATCAACACGCTGCGCGGCAATGTGAACTGGATGCACGCGCGGCAGTCAGTGCTGGAATCGCCGCTGTTCGGCGCCGATATCAAGAAGCTGTTCCCCATCATTCAGCCGGGCGGGAGCGATTCGGCTGCGTTCGATAACGCGCTGGAGCTGCTGGTGATGGCCGGCCGCGGCATCAGCCACGCGATGGCCATGCTGATCCCGGAAGCGTGGTCGGGCAACCCGGACATGAACCCGCAGAAGCGCGCGTTCTACGAATATCACGCGTCGCTGATGGAGCCGTGGGACGGCCCGGCGGCGATCGCCTTCACCGACGGCCGTTCGATCGGCGCCACGCTGGACCGCAACGGACTGCGCCCGGCGCGCTACCTGGTGACCAACGACGACCTCATCATCATGGCTTCGGAAGCCGGCGTGCTTCCCGTCAAGCCCGAGGACGTCAAACTCAAGGGCCGCCTGCAGCCGGGAAAAATGTTGCTGGTGGATACGGTGGGCGGCCGCATCATATCGGATAAGGAACTCAAGGCCAGCCTGTACGGGCGCAACCCGTACCAGCTCTGGATCAAGGAAAACCAGGTCAATATTCACGAACTGGCCGAACCGCCGCGTGAGCACGGCACGGATCTGAAAACCCTGCTGCAGCGGCAGCGCGCCTTCGGCTATACCGACGAGGATTTGAAGATGGTCCTCGGCCCGATGGCCGCCAAGGGCGAGGAGCCGATCGGCTCGATGGGTGCCGATACGCCGCTGGCGTGTCTTTCCGACAAGCCGCAGCCGCTGTTCAACTACTTCAAGCAGCTTTTCGCGCAGGTCACCAATCCGCCGATCGATCCCATCCGCGAAGAGATGGTGATGTCGCTCATCAGCTATATCGGCACAGAGCGGAACATCCTGGCCGAAACGCCGCAGCACTGCCACACGCTGCGCCTGCCGCACCCCATCCTCACCAACCGCGACCTGGAGCGGCTGCGGCGCGTTTCGCAGGGCAGTTTCCTGGCGACCACGCTGCCCATGCTGTTCGCCGTGGAGGAAGGGAATCGCGGCCTGGAGCGCGCGCTCGATCAACTTTGCCGCCGCGCCTCGCTTGCCATCCAGTCCGGCTATACGCTGCTGATTCTTTCCGACCGCGGCCTGGATCAGGACTACGCGCCGATCCCCAGCCTGCTGGCGCTGACGGCGGTGCACAATCACCTGGTGAGGGAGGAGACGCGCACGCAGGTGGCGCTGATCATCGAATCGGGTGAGCCGCGCGAGGTGCATCACCTCGCGCTGCTGATCGGCTACGGCGCCAGCGCGGTGAATCCTTACCTCGCCCTCGAAACATTGCAGGCCGGCCAGCTTCAGGACACCGGCGTGCAGCCGGAAAAAGCGGTAGCCCATTTCATCAAGGCCATCAACAAGGGTCTGCTCAAGACTTTTTCCAAGATGGGCATTTCCACCTTGCAGAGCTATCGCGGCGCGCAGGTGTTCGAAGCCATCGGGTTGTCCAAGCGCCTGGTGGACCGCTATTTCACGGGCACCGTTTCGCGCATCGAGGGCGTGGACCTGGATGTTCTGGCGCGGGAAGCCATTCTCAAGCACCAGCACGCCTTCCAGCCTCGGAACGAATCCGATACCGACCTCGCCATCGGCGGCACCTATCAATATCGCGAGCGCGGCGAGCGCCATCTCTTCAATCCGCAGACCATCGCCAAGTTGCAGCACGCGGTGCGACAGGAGAGCTTCGCGACCTTCCAGGAATACACCGAGCTGATCGACCGGCAGAACCACCAGCTCACCACGTTGCGCGGGCTGCTCGAAATCAAGAAGGCGGACGAACCGGTTCCGATCGAAGAGGTGGAGCCGGTGGCTTCCATCGTCAAGCGGTTCGCCACCGGCGCCATGTCGTTCGGCTCCATTTCGAAGGAAGCCCACGAAACGCTGGCCATCGCCATGAACCGCATCGGCGGCAAATCGAACACCGGCGAGGGCGGCGAGGACGAGGAGCGCTTCGGCGACGGACGGCGCTCCGCCATCAAGCAGGTGGCTTCCGGCCGCTTCGGCGTCACCGCCAATTACCTGGTCAACGCCGACGAATTGCAGATCAAGATGGCGCAGGGCGCCAAGCCCGGCGAAGGCGGCCAGCTTCCGGGCCACAAGGTG